>NZ_JBQLZL010000067.1:0-117447 GCF_052168255.1 Almyronema sp.
ACAGCCCCAAACCGAAGTTTGTGGTGAGCCTCAAGATTCATCTAGTGTTGAACCTGAACGCCAACCCTCGCTTTCTACCGCGTCTGGGGGATAGGGTGTGGCCAGCGATCGCAATTGAGCTTGAAAATAACGCTCCTGATGAGACAGTTGGTTCGCCAAAATCAAAGCTTCTTGAAAAGCTGCTCTCGCGGCGGTGGTGTTGCCTTGCCTCCGGTAAATTTGGCCGATTTGATCGAAAGCTGACATGATGCCGTAGGCGTTGTAGGTTTGTCGTTCTACCTGTAGCAAAATGCGGTAAATGTCGAGCGCTGTTTCGAGCTGACCTAGGGTTTGATAGATTTCGCCGAGTTCTCGCAACACCTGGCTGCCATAGTCATACTGCTGGGAGGCTTGCGCCCCGGCATAGGCCAGCCGATAAAAGGTCAAAGCCTGATTGGGCTGATCTAATGCCCGGTAATGACGGGCAATGCCTAACTGCACCTGCGGAATTTTGACCCAGTTGCCCTGAGCCTGGTAGACCTCAATTAGCTGCTGCTGATAAGGAATGGCTGCTGCTGCTGCTTGTGCTTCGCTATAGCTATAAACAATCGCTTCTAAATAAGTTTCTTCAGCGCGGCTGTTGTTTTGCTGCTGGGCGATCGCCAGTAGCGTTTCGTAAGTTTCAGCCGCCGCTAGGTGTTCAAACCAGTCAAGCTGTAGCAAACCCACCTGCTCTAGCGCAACGATTTGAGCCGCTGTATTGCCTCGCTCTGCTTGAATGGCCGCAATTTGCCGATAAACCTCAACCGCGCCAGGTTGATCTCGCAAGGTTAAATAAACGCTACCTACTACACCTAGCAAAGAAAGGTTAATCGGCTCAGCCGCTAGCGCTTCTGCCTGTAGCTGCTGTAAACGAGCCCGCACCAACTGGTTTTCGTAGGTACGCCCCTGCTCCCAAATATATTGAGCCACCCGGTTTAAGGCGGTTAGCTCTTGGGTCAAACTGAGGGTACGCCGCAGCCGGACTTCTCGCATCCATAAAGCAAAGGCAGCATCGGTTTGGCCGCTGGCTAAAAGCTGTTGAGCTTGCTGGTTAAGCCGATCAAGCTGCTGTTCTAGCGCCAGTTTTTCGAGCGGGCTGAGGGGACGACGGATAGGCGGTTGAGGCAGCAATGGATCGCGCACTTCATCCTGAGTGGGGTCGGCTAAAAATAGCTCAATCACCTCTGGAGCCAGTTGTTGGGCTAACACAGGAGCGATCGCCAACCACCCCCCTAGGGCAACCCCAAGGAATACCTCGCCGACTTTTCGCCGCAGCCTGTGTTTAGTGTGTCTACTCATACCCGTCCTTAAGTGGCGATCGCTCACTATTATCTAGCACCTAGCAACGACCTGAGCGCTTTTAACCCGGTTCCCTGGTTCCCGCCTTAGCGATTGGCGATCGCCGATTGCCGAGATGTCGTAGAAGCTCACGGTCTGTCCCCAAGTGCGGTAATCTTAAGATCTTGCCTGCTGAGAGACTGTTTAATTCGCCTGACTTTAAACCTATAGTCCTATGTCCACGTCTGCCGTCGCTACCCCTACCCGTACAATTCGCATCGGCTCTCGCAAAAGCCAGCTTGCCTTGGTGCAAACCCATTGGGTGCGAGATGAGCTACAAAAGCATTTTCCTGAGCTGAGCTTTGAAGTCAAAACGATGGATACGCAGGGCGATAAGGTCTTAGACGTGTCGCTATCTAAAATTGGCGACAAAGGGCTATTTACCCAAGAGCTAGAAAATTGCATGATTGACGGCGAAATTGACTTTGCCGTTCACTCGCTCAAAGATTTACCCACCCGCTTGCCCGCAGGGCTGATGCTGGGCTGCGTCACCGAGCGCGAAGACCCGGCTGACGCGCTGGTGGTGCATCAGCAACACAAAGATAAGCAAATCGACACGTTGCCCCCTGGCGCAATTATTGGCACCTCATCACTTCGCCGCTTGGCCCAGCTACGGCATCATTATCCTCACCTCAGCTTTAAAGATATTCGCGGCAACCTCAATACCCGTCTCCGCAAGCTAGATGAAGGTCAATACGACGGCATTATCCTAGCCGTGGCGGGTCTAGAAAGGTTGGGAATGGGCGATCGCGTTCATCAGATTTTACCGAGCGATGTCTCACTCCACGCGGTAGGCCAAGGCGCTTTAGGCATTGAATGCCGCGAAGGGGATGAAGAAATTTTGGCACTGTTAAAAGTGCTAGAGCATGTGCCTACTGCCCAGCGCTGCTACGCAGAACGCGCCTTTCTGCGCGAACTGGAAGGGGGGTGCCAGGTGCCGATTGGGGTTAACACCGTGCTAGAGGCCGATACCCTAACCCTATCGGGTATTGTAGCCAGCTTAGACGGGCAGCAAATGGTACGGGGAACTGTGCAAGGCCCCGCCACCACTGCCGAAGCCCTTGGCACACAATTAGCTCAACAGCTACGCGGTGAAGGGGCGCAAGCGATTTTAGACGAAATTACGGCGATGAATCGCGCTTAGTCAGCTTGGCGATGGGCACCTAGCCTATCATCCGGCGGTGGCCTCATTTTTGTCGTCTGCCTGTAGCGCCCTCAGCTTGAAAGAGGCGTACGCTAGGTTGTGCCGTTAAAAACTGCTAAAAATTTTTTGCTCCTCTTTCAGCAGGGGTGACTGGTATGCCTGATCGCGATCGCCCGACCGATGTTTCTCTGACACCTGATGTATTGCAGCGGGTCGCAGAAGGCATTGAGGCGGGGCAAAGTGAGTTAATTCGCTGGTCAGTGCGTGAAGCGTTTGAGCAATTTGAGCAACGGGCGGCAGGGGCAGGCTGCGATCGCCGTGCTTCCGGCCAACTGCGGCGCTGGGTGATGCGTCTATTTATCTTGACGCTGTTTCGCGTTGAAGTAGAAAATCTTGAGGCGGTGCCTGCCCAACCCGCCATTTTGGCGGCGAACCATTTAGGTCATCTCGATCCGTTTTTGCTGTTAGCCAAGCTTCCGCCAGAACCCTACTTTTACATTTTGGGAGATGCCCGCACTCTCTATAACAAATGGTGGAAGCGCTGGGTTTTGAGCTGGGCGGGTGGGGTGATTCCGCTTGATCGCTGGTGGAAAGAAGAAATTGCCGTAATGGCAGCAGCAGCGGCGGGTCGCGACGACCTAGCAGAAATGGCAAAAACCATCGAACAGCAGGTACCCTCTGGCGGCGACGTGCGATCGCTGCGACAAATTGATCGCACGGTCGAAACGGTACTGACAGATGGCGACGGCATTTTGCTCTTTCCGGAAGGTCGGCTGGGCAGCCAAGAAGGGAAGCTTTATCCGCTCAAGCGCGGTACCGTTCTCTATGCGTTGCGCAATGGCGTGCCGATTGTGCCTGTGGCCATTGTGGGCACTCAGGATCTTTACCTGGGTAAAAAGCTCACTATTCGCTTTGGCTCGCCCTTGGCGTTTCAGCAGCGCGATCGGCTTAAACGTCTAGAAATTGACGCCGCCCTCGAAAGCTTGGAAGAGGCGATGCGCCAGCTTTTGCCCACCGATTACCAAGAACCCCCAGGGCCAAAGCTGTTTCGCTACCTGCTTAATCATCTTTTTTGGTAGCGCCACCCAAGAGGGGTGGGGATTTAGCGGTGACCCTGGCCAGCGAAGCCCTATCGCGAAGCTGCAGCCTGAGAAAGGGAATGGCTTAAAAGGGCACCAAGCAGGTAACCCAGCGTACACAGCAGCACGCCGTAGACGTTGACGCCTAGGTCTATAGCATACTTACCACTACCGATCGCTACCCAGCTAGGGAAGATGGCGCTGCTAAAGGCATTTTCCAAAACGCGCAGGATGCCAAAGATAAGACCCGGCCAAAAAGCCAGGTGAAAGCTGAGCCGTCCTGCTTGCGGCAGAAACGACAGCAAAAAAATGGGCGCTAGCCCCATGACCATGGTGCCGCTGATTGTGGTTGCCAGAATAATGGCTGGCCCCACCCGATCGCCTAGATAAATACTTAGCAAAGGCAAATTACCCAAAATTGCGATCGCTACAATCCACCAGCGGCCAATATAAGCCTGCATTTCAGTGGGTTTGTCTTTGCGGTTTGACCAATCGCGTGCCCCTAGCTTCGCCACGCTAGAAAAGGTGGAATCGAGGGTAGATCCGGCACTGGTAAGCATAATGGCATTAAAGACCAGCAACATCGGCAACCCAAACAAAGCGGGTACAGCCAGGGTTGGCGTTCCTTCAACCCCATAAACGCGGGCATATAGCCCAACTGCACTAAAAAGCAAAATAAAGCCGCCGCTAATCACCCCTGCCAGAATGAACCCTTTCAGCATCACTTTGGGAGAGGTGATAAAAGCGCGATCGGTCATGACCGGGTCATGAAAGGGATAGCTAAAGATCTGGACAAAAGCCAAACCGCAAAAGGTTAGCCCCGCTAGCTGGGTTTCGGGTTCAACCGCTGGTAAACCCTGGCTCACCAGCCCTGGCCCCAACACAACCAAAATCACCACCAGCAGCACAGCGGCCAAAATCATCTGTGCCCCATCGGTGAGCAAACTGCTGCGCAAACCACCAATTAAGCTGTAGTAAACGGTAAAGGCGGTAACTAAAAGGGCTGCAATCCAGTATCCGGCGCTTCCTTCTGAGCCAAAGTACAGCGAAAAAACCTTGGTATTTGACCACACTTCATTGAGCAGACGAATCGCGATCGCCAGTAAAAACAACCGCGCACAGACTTTGCCATACTTGCTCACCAAAAACTCTGGAATTGACTGATAGCCGCCTCGCACCCGAATAAAGTAAAGGGCGATCGCTGCGGTGACAAAACTCAAATAGTAAATGGCGTAGCCAATGCCGCCCGTAATGCCAAAGGCACTGCCCAAACTGGCTGCATTATCAATTGATTTAGCAAAAATCCAGGAGATAGCGGCACTGGCGACCAGCAGCCACAACCCTGGGGCTTCGCCCTGGCGCGATCGCCCCTGAAAAAATTCTGATGCTGAGACTTTGTCGGGCGTGGTGGCTTGGACGACTCGATAGATAAAAAAACCGTATCCGGCCAGTAGCGCCCAGGTGAGAGTAATGGTGAACATCTTGTCGTGGGGGTGAAAAAACTTTTAGGTAAGGACGTTTTGGGGTTGGCTGGCGGCAAGCCTAGCCGTCTGAGTAGATAAGCCTGAAAAGCTAAAACGTTGGCATAGCGCCTTAGCCGCAGCGTTTGGCTCAAACATTTAGCTGGCTTAGCTGCCGTTTGCCCCAGATGGCTCAGCCGCTAGCGATGAACCCGTGGTTTAACTGCTTTTTCGGCGGCGGGAAGTACCTCAGCGCAGGTTGTCCAAATGCCTTGCTCTAAAGACTGAACAAACTCTGGCGGTAGCCCTGCTTGCTGCATGGCTTGGGTGACAGCGGCTACATCATAGGTTAAAGGCACTAGACGGGGCATGAGTTGCGCGGTTTTCGCTTCCCAGCTCAACAGACCATAATAGACGTGGGGCAACCCTTCGTGGGCAGGTCGCCCTAGCACGCCAACATTGAACCAGAAGCGAGTGTCTGCCCCATGATTGATGGTGCGAATCCACGGTAGCCCGGAATGGGTGGCGCAGATGCCGTCTACCTGATAGCGATCGCAATAAGCCTGAATCTGCGAGTCAGCGGTGGTGGTTTCCCAAACAAATTCATTCACCTGATCAGGGCTACCGTGGCACAGCAAAATTTGGCGATCGCGCCAGCTCAGCAAAATTTGCCCAGGTAGCTGCTGTAGCCACTGACGATGGTTAGGGGCGGTGTGGGTGTAGGTATAGTCGTAGCTGATTTGGGCAAATTGGCGATCGCGTGGATCGCTATAGCCACAACCACAGTCGCGCTCACCCCAGCCAACGGCGTGGTCGTAGTTGCCCTGTATACAGGTGATCTCAGCCGCCCTTAAGAGGTTAAGGGTGCGGTTAGGATCTGGCCCAAAACCGCCCATATCGCCCAGGCAAAACCGATTAGGCACGTTGGCGGTGGCTGCTAAAAAGGCTTCGACAGCGGCGAAGTTGCTATAGGGGCCACCACACAGGGCAATTTGCTGGCAATCATCTGGTAGCTGAATTCGATAAGGGGCTGAACTCATTCAATGCCTCGTTACGGTCGTTCCAGGTTTCTTTGAGTATCCAAAATTTAACCAGAAAACCTCTGAGGCAAAAATGAGTTTTTAATGAGAATCGCAGACTTTCTAAAATTTGACGGGCAAATGAGCGATCGCCTCTTGTTCGTCCTGAGCTTTCACCAACTGAGAAAATTCGATTTTAGAGTGCATCCCTTTGAGCGACCGCCCAGCCTACGGGGTCTAAACGGCTATCTCGCTGCTGCTTGGTCTTGGTTCAATGTGGCTTGAGACTAATATTGGTAGGCATACTGCATACTTCTTGCCTTCCGCGAATCTTCTTCAATCTTATCTACTGTCCAGACCTGCTCCCATTTTTCTTTTGAGTTGGCAACGAGATCGCTAGAGCTAATAATCATTGAACTTTCTGCCATTAAATTTCTTACAAGCACTAGGCGCTCAATCAGTTCCTGTTGGTGACCTTCGTAAGCAAATGGCCCTCCTTTTTGAATAAACGCGACAATAGCATCCGCTTCATCTTTCAGTTGTTGATAAGGTTGCGAAGCGTTGTAGTCAGTAAATCCAAGTGGTTCATAGAATGGCCCTCGAGCTGCCGTAACATTCATCGCAATCACATAGGGAATATTTCTACTGACTGCTTCTAATCCGTGGTGATAAGTCAGCAATTGCCCTAGTTTTAACCCTCTAGGATTAGCAGCTAGATTGTGGACTCGTAGCGCATCGGGTATTTCCATTCCCACTTTCGGCACCGGAGCTAGCGCCCGATTTAAAGGCATTTTGTATTCGTGCAACAAAACGCTTCCATCTACAGGTGTTTTTGCTCCTGTCTGCTTATT
Organism: Almyronema sp.; assembly: GCF_052168255.1. Taxonomy (NCBI): domain Bacteria; kingdom Bacillati; phylum Cyanobacteriota; class Cyanophyceae; order Nodosilineales; family Nodosilineaceae; genus Almyronema; species Almyronema sp. The sequence goes on from NZ_JBQLZL010000067.1 coordinate 6,913, forward strand.
AGTAATACTGCCTGTGGCGGTCACTTTATCAGCACCTGTAGTTACTTCCACCTTTCCCCTATTAGGATTGCTTCCTACAATCTCGTAGGGTTTCGCCTGAATCATGTCTCCTGGGAAAAAACCAGTTTTGAAATATTTAGGCTGAACAATATGATTTGAGGCCACACGGTTGCCTCGTTTCTCCCCATGGATTTTCCTGACAGCAGATTCTGTTTCGTTTTGGGCGACTTTAGATTGGCTCAAAGACTTGTCGCGCGGAAACAGACTAACCTGCATCGGATCAAAGTTTGTTTTTCTTGCCTGTGCTAGTTGCGCTTGTACCTTGGTCGTTTGGGTTTGGCTGACCGGGGCAAGGGGACGGTTGGCAAATGGGTAAGCGGGTAGCTCAAAGTAATTTGGCTCTGCAATCTGAAAGGGGCGCGACTCAAACTGGCTAGCCGATGACTCAACTGATGCTGCTGTTGGTGTCTGCGAGTATTTGAATTGAGAATTTCCTAAAGCAGCAGTGGATGCAGCAAACTGCTTTTTCGAAGTGCGATGGTGCATAGGTGACCCCAAAAGATAACTACTAAGTGTGGTTAAGAATTGAGCTGCTAGAGGCGATTGTCACAAATTCAACTTGCTTCGAGAGGCCAGATAGGGTAGATTTTTGAGCTATAGCTGTGAGTGTGCAGCTTGTCGCTTCCCAAAAATTTGGTCGAGCGGTGCCGGAAGTTGCAGCGAACAACACCCGACACCTGACCCCTTCGACAGAGTAAGGCTGTCTCGGAGGCTAGAGTAATTATTACTCAGGCCGTCCCGTACTGCTATGTCTGGGGCGGCCAGATTTTTGGGATTTCCTACCCGATTCTTGGAGGAATCCCAAAATGTTGTTCTATATCAACCCCCATCCCCGGTTGCCAGCAACCGGAGAGGCTGACCCTTTGTGTCTGCAATTTCCCCCACCTCAGCCAGAACGAGAGCGCTTGCGCCATTTGGTCATGGGGTCTAATGATGGCGTGCGATCGACCCTGCACACGCTGCACAGGCTAAACTATGCCGACCAAGGCCAGTGGAGCGAACTGATCACCATTCCACCATCCGGCATTTTAATCACCCCAGCCCAAGGCGAGGTACTAAGCTACCTGCTGCGCTATCGCTCTTTGAGCTAGTAGATGGAGGCCAGCAGCGAGATTCCTGAGTTGATTCGATAAGGCAGGCAAAGCCCCGCTTGTCTGCCTTGCTGCCAGTAGGCGATCGCCAGAGTCACCAGCACTAATGCAATAGCGATAAAACTGAATTTTACTATCTGAAAACTAGCTAAAAGTTAGGATCTTTGCCTCCGGCTGGGCACAAATACAGCAGCTCCGCCGCCCGTCACATCGCCTATTAGCTCATAACAGTCCTGAATTGAAGCAGGCAACGCCTCCAACAGCGGCTGCGCAGACAGAGCTTGGAAACCCCGAAAGAAGCTAAGGTCAATAATTATTCAGATTTAGCCAGGGTATTGTTCAAACATCAAGAGTTTTTGTCGCTCTAGCATCCGCTCAGGCTCATTGAACTGCAAAATCTTAGTTGTCACTCTGCCTTCAGGTGTTAAAGGTACGATCTCAGCGTTGTTGCCAATCTGAAAATCCTCTTGCCACGCTTGAGTTCTCGGATTGAAAAAAGGTGTCAGCTTTCCACTCAGGGGATCGATGGAACCTAAATCAGTCCCTTTAGCCCGATTGCAGTAGGGACAAGCTAACGCCAAGTTGTCTGCTGATGTTTTACCGCCATGCTTTTCGGCAATGATATGCTCCATCTCAAATGAAAACAGACTTGCCTTTTGGGGAAACAGGCAATATTCACACTGATTGTTAGCCCGCTGCATAACGCGCTGCCTCAGGGCAACCGAAACGTAGCTCATGCGGTTTTCTGCAGTTTGCCATAGGCGTGAGCTTTAGCAAGGCGAACTAGGTGTTCGATAGTGAGATAGCGCTCTAATTCTGCCTCTTCTTTAGCCGTCAAATTGTCTGCTTTGCTTTGAGCCAGTAAGATGCTGACTCGGCTTTGTAAATCTGGTGTGGGTTGGATAGCTAAAATCTGTTCGGGGGTGGGTTGACTGGCCAGCAGCCCAATAATCTCTTCAGCGCTAAACCCTGCCTGAGTGGGTTCAGTGCGTAAGCCCTGTAGACCTCGCTCTAACAATTCGGGGAGGCGATCGCGGAAGGGAGCCAATCGCTCGGCTAAATCATCTGGGAGTTGAAGGGTAATCTGCGCCATGCCAGTTACTGAGTACAGTGCCCAGTTTCATTATCACTTGTCTCCCCAGACTCTATCAGCCCAGATAGCTTAATTATCTAGAGCAACCCCTCCAACAGCGATGCCACAGCCAAAGCCTGGGCAGCAGTAGGAGGGGCTGGTTAAGTTTCAAGGGCGATCACCTTCTCTGTAAAGTTGAAAATAACCCTGACAATACTTTTCGTAAACATGAGCAGTCTTGTATGACTCACTTACCGGAAAGCCAATCTCTTTTACAAACCAGCGGCAGGGTCAACAGCGGTCAGCTTATCTTCAAGCTGATCTGCCCGATCTGGCAAATTTTTGCGATCGCTGGCTGATCATTGAACTTGCTGTTTTTGGCTCCATCCTGCGTAGCGATTTTAGCGAAACCAGCGATATCGACTTTCTGGTATCTTTTGGCTCCGAAACCCAATGCGGACGCTTAGATTAGACCCGAATGCAGCAAGCGCGTCAGATCTTGCTCAACCGCAAGGTCGATTTAGTTGGTAAACGAGCGATCGGGCTTGGCGAAAACTGGATTTGCCGCCAAAATATTCTTTCGATCGCCAAAGTAATCTACCGTCTATCTTTCACCCCCTCCGGCAGTTCCGGGCGACGTCGATAAGGCATTGGCACATACTGCACCGAAGGCCGCCCCATCTGCGGTTGGGGATATAGCTCCATCAGCTCATAAATTTGCATCGGTAGCCCTGTCACAACAGGCAACCCCAGTTCTAACGCCTCTTCCGCCGGAATGGGGTAGTCATGGGTGACCACACCCGTTGTCAGCGCTTCCACAATTTTTTCGATCTTCTCTGGCGGAATTTTTTGTCGGGGCATGTCGTCTTGCAAAAGCGTTCTTACAAATCGCTGCACCTGGCGAACCGCCTTTCGCGCCACATCTGCCATAATCAGCGTTTCATCTTCTAAATCACTGATCGGTTTTTCCTGCGTCACCCAGATCAAGCTAGCAGCAGGCAAATTGCCCAACTGTGGATCAACCGGGCCAAGTACGGCATTTTCATCCATGATGATCTCATCTGCGGCCAGCGCCAGCATGGTGCCACCGCTCATGGCATAGTGCGGCACAAACACTGTCACTTTAGCCCGATGCCGCAGCAGTGCCCGCGCGATTTGTTCCGTCGCCAGCACCAGTCCTCCTGGCGTGTGCAAAATCAGGTCGATGGGCACCTCCGGCGGCGTTAACCGAATTGCCCGCAGCACTTGTTCGGAATCTTCAATCGTAATGAAGCGAGAAACGGGAATTCCCAGCAGGCTAATCGATTCTTGGCGATGGATAAGCAAAATTGCTCGGCTACCGCGCGATCGCTCAAACGACTGAATAGCACTAAGGCGCTTTGCTTCCGTAATGCGTCGCTGAATCAACGGTTGTACGGAAGAAATAATTAGAAAAATCCAGAAGAGGTCGAAGATACCGAAGCTCATGATTGTAGGTGAAGATATTGGGCGATCGCTAACCTCATCAGTACAGCAAAGCTCAGATAACTCGCAACTACAGCCGCTAACTTTATGTCTTTTAATAGAGCAACTAATAGAGCAACCCGTTCGTTGGCTGAGGCCATTGGCTAAAAGGCTCATGTTGACGGTGAGCCTTTTGGTTTTTGCGGACAGGGGTCATTTTGGCAGGTAGCAGCGATCGCCCCGAATAGCCTGATTTTCAGCCAAATATTTGCCCTTACCGTCTACGTTTACTCATTAAGCTTTGTAACGCACGGGGTTTGTCACCCCTAACTTCCGACTCAGTTCGTAGATTTGGCTTGAGCCAGGGCGGTAGTTTTACCTTGATACTGACAGTAGTTCTACGCTGGTATCATTAGCGATTTTACGCCAGCACCCTTAACGGCTGTTGCCTTATTCAACGACTCTTTTGTACCTGAATCAAAGCATCTAATTCTTTTCACCTAAGCATACTGAAAATTGCAGTTTTTTCTATAATCATCCGGATTAAAAATATCCTCTGTAATCTTTATGTGGCAGCGTTCCTGAGTAAACTAAAAAACTCAAAAAACATTTGTTTGGTAATTTTCAAAACTATAGATAACACCTAAAACAAAAACCAAAAACTCAAGAATAAGCACCTAGAAGCTTCATTTTTTAAGCGGGCATTCTCCTACTACCATCGAGCCTACTTATCTCTGGAGTCTTCTTGTGAAAAGCAATAATCGTGTAACATCCCATAGTTTGAAACGAGTTTTCTTAGCCAAGTTTTTAATTGCAGCAGGACTGCTACAAACAGCCCTACCCGTACTCGCTCAAGTCACCTCTGCTGGTACCCAAATTACCAACCAAGCAACGGCTGAGTTTAACTACGTCAACAACTTAGGGGTTAACGTCCTCAACAATGCCACTTCCAACACCGTCTCAGTTGAAGTGGCTGAAGTGGCAGGTATTACCGTTAGCAGCCAGGGTGTTACTGATACCAGCGGGGGAACAGTGGCTCCGGGTGACTCCCTTATTTATAGATTTCAAGTAACAAACCTCGGTAATGATGCAACCCGCTTTTTCTTGCCTGGTCAGGCCGTGGTTTCTGGATCGGCTACCCTCACAACTATTACTGCCGATTTAAACGGCGACGGCACTTTTGAAACTACTATTCCCTCAACTGGTTTAGTCACCAATGTTATCGGCGTTGGTGAGGCTATTGATGTTAACGTCACAGTTCAAGTAGCGCCTACCGCAGCTACAGGCGATTCTATTTCTGTCCAGTTTGGGAATACGGCTCCCAACGACAATACGGCAGCTACTCAAAACCAACCCGATGCACCCGATAGCGCCGGAGTTGACGAAGTTCGTACCGTAGATGCTGCCAATGGCGCTCCTGGCGAAACCGATGGCTCACCCCTCAACGGCGAACGAGAAGCCAGTGCAGTGCAAACCGCTACGGTCGCGGCTAAACCTCAAGCCTTTGCCACCTTGCTAAACGTGCGCTCCAACTACGACGACAACGGAACGGCTAACGCTATCAACGACGACGAAATTACCTACGAACTCAGCCTCGACGTCGAAACCTCTGCTCCGGCAGGCAGTAGCGGTTTGAATCCTGCCAACTTGGTCGGTACCCCCATCAGCTTGCTCGGCCAAATTTTGCCTGTTGATCGAGTGTTGATTTCAGCAGCAATTCCTGAACAGACCAGCTTGGCTAGCGTCGCCACCCCGCCCGCCGGATGGACAACCGTTTATACCACGGTTCCTACCACGGTTAGCGCTGACGATGCTACCTGGACGACTATTGTTCCTGTCAATCTGGCCTTGGTCACTCGCATTGGTTTTATCTACGATGGCACCTTAGCAACGGGCACCAGCACTACAGGCTTTTCCTACACCGTCGAAACCGATGGCGTTCTGACCTCAAGCGCCAGCATCAACAACATTGCCCAAGTTTTTGGTGAAACAGAAGGCGATCCGACCAACAGCCTGGTTTACGATGAATCTGGTGACCAGAACCCCAGCAACTTCAATGATGACGGTTCAGTGGGTTCTAACACACCGACGACAGGCATTGCAAATCCGGCAATACAAGGCGAAGACACTAACAACGACAACACCGGAACGGGAACAGGCGGTGAAGTCAACGTTTTAACGCTAGTCGGCCAAAGCCAAATTTTGAATGGGCCTAACCTTTCAGCTAGTGCCGTTGGCCCTACTGATAACAACGATGACTTTACTAACCAGGTTGCCTTTGTTCCCTCCAACACGCCTCCTGGCGCTACCACCAACCCCCTGCCCGTCGCCTTTACCAATACTCTGCGCAATCCCAACACTTCACTGCTGACGGATGTGCGGGTAGAACCTATCCCTGCGGCCAATTTGCCAGTGGGCACTGAGGTTTTGATTGCTGATCTAAACGGTGGATTAGCAGCTTACCGCTGGAATGGTAGTGACTTCGATGCGCTCAATACGTTGGGTGAGCTAGCGGCTGATTTGGATTCAGCTTTACTGACCAGCCTTGATCCCTTACTGGGTGGACTTTTAGGTAATATACTGGGCGCACTAACACCGCTACCGGGCGTTGGCTTTACCTTGGGGGCTGGGCTACCAATTAACTACAGCGTTATCGTCAATCTACCTGCTGGCACTGCGCTTTCAACCGATACTGGTGCAGGCTACCCCGTTACTCTGCGAGCCTATGCAGACACAAACAATAATGATGCCTTTGATGCTGGAGAAACTTACAACGACACGATTGATCGGGTTTATAACGGTGTCTTGCGACTGGTGAAGGAGTCTCGTATTTTGCCAGGAAGCGGCCCAGCCGTTAGTCCAGCTGATAGCGTTTTTAGTACAGCCGCTAAAAATCCAGCTCCTGGAAATATCATTGAGTACCGCATTACCTACACCAATATTTCGGCACCTGAGCAGGGCAGCGGCAACTCGACTTTGAATTTGACGGGCATCATCATTACTGACGATGGCACTTCAGCCAATAGCAATTGGGGCAAAGACAACAACGGCGATGGCGTTATTGATACGAGCAATGTAGTTGGCTCGGCCACTGACAGTTCCGGTGGGCTTGGCTCGATTATTGCTTATTTCAGCGGTAGCTTGGGGGCGACTGTTTCTACAGATATTGCGGGTTTGACGGTTGACTTAGATGTAACCCGCTATGTCGATACGGTGCTGGAGCCGCTGGTACCTGGTGAATCGCGTACGTTTACCTTCCAGCGTCGCTTGAACTAGAGACGGATGCCAGAGGTGCGATCGCGCCTCTGGCTTGAGCTGGATCAACCTTACCACCGCTAAATTTTTAGAATTGTCTATTCTGGAGAGATCGATGTTGAAGCGACTTCTAATTGGGCTAAGTGCTTGTGCAGCCATGTTAGCCACGCCTGTCGTCCTGGAGTTGCCCGTTTGGGCCCGCGTGCAGCAATTCAGTCAAGCGATCGCCCAAAACCTACAGTCGGAGGAAAATCCGATTGTGATGCAACTAGCTGTTGAGCAAAAAGTAATTGAGCTAGATGCCCAAGGGGAGACAGTTAGCCGCTGGCAAAGCTTAGAGGGCGATCAAATTCAAGTGCAACCCGGCGATACTTTGCGCTACTGGCTAGATATTCAAAATTTGAGCGATCGCCCCGTATCCGACTTGGCCATTGTGCAGCCCGTTCCCGACAACACAGTCTATATTCTGGAGACAGCGACGGCTGATGACAATACAGTAATCACTTTCAGCATTGATGGGGGAAATCAGTTTGTGGCGGCACCGACTATTTCGGTTACCCTAGCAGATGGTTCGGTCGTGACCCAACCTGCCCCGGCAGAAGCCTATACCCATATCCGCTGGCAGTTCGCTCAAGCCAATCCGAGTACTAGCTTGGTGGCTAACTATCAGGTTGAAGTTCGTTAAACGCTGACGCTGGCAGAGTTGCGGTCAGTCAGTTGAGAGGCTCCTGACTGACCGCTTACCGGATGGCAGCGATGAAGTAGTCAACGATACATTAACGTCGTTTTTATTAAATCTTAACCTTTTCATCCCCTACTTTTAAGCTTGCTCGTCAATCATGCAGCTAAGTATGTGGAACTGACCAATGCCGATAACTCAAACGCAGCCTCGTCCAGACTTTGTTGAGGTACTAGAGCAGCTGTATCAGGAGCGATCGCTCACTGCTTACACAGCAGGTCAGTCCATTCCCCTCCGCGCCCACGAAATTATTTTGGTTTGCCGTGGGGTGGTGCAGCTTTTCACCATTCAGCCAGACGGCAGCGAGACACTGCTGGGGTTAGCAGGCGCTTCTTCTCCCCTGGGCTTACCTCTAACTACGGTAGATCCTTACTGGGCCGATGCCCTGACGGATGTTGATATTTTGCCCCTTTCAATGGCTGAAGTAGAGTCATCGCCAGTGTTGATGGCGGGTTTATTTCGCCAAATGACTCGACGGTTGCAACAGTCTGAAGCATGGCTAGCCCTCTCTGGTAAGCGCCTAGTAGGCGATCGCCTGCGACATTTGCTAATGCTGATAGCTGACGAATTTGGCCAGGTTGATGAGCGTGGCATTCGCATCAATATTCGGCTCACCCATCACCAAATAGCAACGGCAATTGGTACTACGCGGGTGACAGTTACTCGTTTGCTGAAAGACTTCAAGGCTGAAGGCTGGCTGACGACACATCAGCGGTTTTTAATTTTGTCGCCGCCCACTGCTGGCTTCACGTCTTTTTCTCGCCTGGTTAGTTAAGTAACAAAGCCTAAGGCGATCGCTACAGAATTTAAACAGCCATGAAGACTGGTTTAATGCCGTCTAAAAGGGGTACTTCCTGCGCTAGGGTAGTCAGAACCAATCTGCTTGCAGCCCAAAAAGGCTGTAAATGAGTAAACTGATACGCTTTGGCAAAAACTGGGGAATTATACTGCCCTTAACAAAGTTTTACCCAAGCCTGAACGCGGGCAACGGTTGAGTCTATTGTCTGCCTGACGAGGTGCCTTCAAGGAACCCATCTCTCAAAGGCGGCTTTAGCGTCAAGCCAACGACTGCACCTTGCTACCCGTCCATCGTCCAATACTTTTGAGTTAGCCCATCAGTTAAAGCAGCTTGCTGCTTTGCCCGGTGGGCATTGTCCTAAGTAGGGATAGGCATTAGCGATCGCTCACTTAACCTCTGCTCAACCTCGCCCAGTAAGGAGAAGATGCAACCATGCTGACCTCTATCAACAAATACGAAAAATTTTTATCCCATATCAAGCCCTTACTGACAATTGTGTATGGTGCGGATACGGCTGAATCGCTTGCTCCGCGTCTCTTTTCGCTACTAGAAGAACACTTTGGCGACTCTATTGACGAAGACTTTCGCAAGTGGAGCCAAGACAATGTTATGCTCATCACTTATGGAGACAGCATCACCCAGGCAGGCGAAAAACCGCTCTTCACCCTCGATCGCTTTTTAGAAAAATATCTCAAAGACACCATCACTGGCGTTCATATTTTGCCGTTTTTTCCCTACAGCTCCGATGACGGTTTTGCTGTAATAGATTACCTCCAAGTTAATCCTGAACTGGGCGAATGGCAGGATATTAAACGTATTTCCAGTCAGTTCAACCTCATGGTTGACTTTGTCGTTAACCATGTTTCTAGCGAGTGCAGGTGGTTTCAAGAATTCAAAGAGGGCAAAAAACCGGGCTGCGATTACTTTATTGAAGTAGACCCTAGCGAAGATCTCTCAGCAGTGGTGCGACCTCGCAGCACCCCCCTGCTCGTTAAAGTTGATACCATCAATGGCGAAAAGTATGTTTGGGCCACCTTCAGCGAAGACCAAATTGACGTCAACTTTGCCAATCCTAACGTTCTCATCGAGTATCTTTCGATTCTGCTGTTTTACATTCAAGCAGGCGCTAGATACATCCGCTTAGACGCCGTCGGCTTTTTATGGAAAAAAGTCGGCACCCCTTGCATTCATTTGCGCGAAACCCACGCAATTGTGCGGCTAATGCGCGAGATGCTCCAGATGATCGATCCTGGAATTGCCATCATTACTGAAACTAACGTCCCCAACCGCGAAAATCTCAGCTATTTTGGCAACCGCAACGAAGCCCACATGATCTACAACTTCAGCTTGCCGCCCTTGTTGCTGAATGCCTTACTGCAAGGCAAGTCTGAACACCTCAAAACCTGGATGATGAGTATGCCGCCAGCCCCGTTAGGCTGCGCTTACTTTAACTTTACAGCCTCTCATGATGGCATTGGTTTGCGCCCAGCCGAAGGGCTGTTGGCCGAAGATGAATACCACACGCTGCTGGAAACAATGCAGAAGTTTGGGGGCAAAATCAGCATGCGTCAGCGGCCTGATGGCACTGAAAGCCCCTACGAGGTCAACATTTCACTCTTTGATGCGCTCAAAGGTACGGTTGCCGGAGAAGACGAATGGCAAGTGGAGCGGTTTCTTTGCTCTCAAACGCTGATGATGTCGCTAGAAGGCATTCCGGCTTTTTATATTCATAGCTTGCTGGCAACGCCTAACGATCACGACCATGTTAAGCGGACAGGCCGCAATCGCTCAATTAACCGTCGCCGTTGGGACTACCAGGCGTTAGACGCTCAGCTACAAGATCCAACTTCAACCCACGCCAGGGTACTTAAAGAACTCTGCCGCCTGATCAAAATTCGGCGGCAGCAAGGGGCTTTTCACCCTAATGCAACACAGTACACTCTGCATCCGCTCAATCCGGCTCTGTTTGCGTTTTGGCGACAAAGCGTTACCCGCGACCAAAGCATCTTCTCAGTGCACAATCTCAGCAACAAACCCCAAGAACTGCAGTTGGGTCACTTAAACCTGGTTAGCACTGATAGCTGGTGTGACTTAATTAGTGGTGAGCGCTTTGAAGATTTTGAAGCCACTCATATTTTGCAGCCCTACCAGTCAGTTTGGATTACGAACAAACTGGAGCCTAAGGACGATCTAGATGGGTGGTCAGTTTATCTGTCTTGAGCTTGGGCTAAGGGGGTCGGTAAGCCGTCAATACTTTGGCTGCCTTTAGTGATCTGGTAGTCTCGGAGGGCAGAGTCACTCTTGTTGCTGGCCCAATCTACCAAGGTTGGGCGCTGCCCTTCATAACGATAGAGCGGTACCCCAAAACCACAAGAAGTTTGGACGCGGTGAATGTCTGCCACAATCAGTTGGCGACATCCTGGTAAGTCTGGAAAGTGAGACGCTAGCGCCTTCCAGTCAGGTTCAGTGGGTAGAATGACTCGGCCTTTGCCGTACAGGCGCAAAATCCGAGGTGAGCCAGTAAAGGCCGAAAACAAAAACGTAATTCGACCGTTTTGCTGTAGATGAGCGGAGGTTTCGTTGCCGCTGCCCGTAAGGTCTAGATACCCTACCTGTAAAGGCGTAAGCACTCGAAAGGTTTCTAAGCCTTTGGGCGAGAGGTTGACGTGCCCCTCGGCACTGAGAGGGGCGGTGCCTACAAAGAAGAGATGTTGGCTCTCAATGAATTGCTGTAGCTCTGGGGTGATTGTGGAGAAGAGTTTAGCCATGAGAAAAGGAACCAGTGATTTTTAAGCGTAACCAGGTGAATGGCGATGAGCTAGGCGAATGAATCGCACGGGCGAGTGTAGCAGATGTTTGATAAAACAGCTAAGTTTTGCGGCAAACCTGTGTGTAAAAGTTTGCCGCGATCGCCTTTATTCCTGCCGGACAAAAAAGCGATCGCGCTCCCTTAGCGCCTGCCCAAAAGCGCTAAGATGAGTTGACTTGGGTAAAGGTTGAGTTACAAAGACAGTCACCATGAATGAAGTTCACGCTATCACAGGCAGAGGGATTCCCCTAGTGGGCGATGATATCGATACCGATCGCATTATTCCGGCTCGGTTTCTTCGCTGTGTCACCTTTGATGGTTTGGGTGAGCAGGTTTTTGCTGACGATCGCGCCCAAACAGAGGGTCAGCATCCGTTTGATCAACCGCAGTACCAGGGAGCCGAAATTTTAGTTGTCAATCGTAACTTTGGCTGCGGTTCTTCGCGAGAACATGCGCCACAGGCGATCGCTCGTTGGGGCATCAAAGGGCTGATTGGCGAAAGTTTTGCCGAAATTTTCTTTGGCAACTGCGTGGCCATGGGGGTTCCCTGCGTCACGGCAGAGGCTGATATCGTCAAGCAATTACAAGCCAGCGTGCAAGCTGATCCGCAGCTATCTGTCAAACTCGATCTAGGTGAAATGAAGGTTTACTGTGGTGACTGGGAGGCCGCTATTGCTATGAATGAAGGGCCTCGCCAGATGTTTCTGAGTGGTACCTGGGATGCTTGCGGCCAGTTAGTTGCTAATGCCGACGCCATTCGCGCCACTGCGACGCACCTTCCTTACCTGAACTGGCAGCAAGCTGGATGACGGTTTTGGCCCCGGTCATGTTTAGTTAGGGCGATTGAACCAGCGGCGGAAGCCATCAGATAATTGAATCCTGGTTGATTTTACGGCAGGCGGTAGCTAGCTACTCGGATCAGCAACTCGCCTGCTTGCGGATCATGATTGAAGACAAAACTGCCTCGCTTACGCTCATTGCCAGAGAGAAAGTCTATTTGTTGCTCTCCGGCTTCGTCGTCTATTCCCTCTAGATGTAGGGCGGCGGTAACCTGGACGGTACGGGCGACGCGACCGCCTGTATTGGTGATAGCAAAGGGTACATAGTAGCGTCCATCTGTAATCCGAGCGGTTTCGGTGATTTCTACCTGAAAGGCCGGCGGACGATTTTGATTGACGCGCCAGTCGTAAACTACTAGACCCACTAGAATTGCCAAAATCAAGCTGGTAACGGCTAAGGTTATCCACTCTGCTAAGGTGCGGGGCGGCTCTGATAGCAAGGTGGACTGATCGGCGTCTAGGTCTGGGGCAACCGTTTCTGCGGCGGTAGCTGAGTTATTCTGGGTCATTAAACTCAAGTGTTAGATCAAAATGCGTCCGGCAGCGCCGCCGATGGCAGCAGGCAAGGCCAAAACAATCGTATCGCCTAACCATTCTTGCCAGGGATCTTGCAGGGTGAGCTGTTGAAAGAAGATCAGCATGATCACCGATGCTAAAAGGGCGACCAAATAGGCGACTAACGTTTCCGTTATGGGGCTAATTAACAGCCCTCGCTGACGCCGTTCGCTGCGATCGCTAAATCCTGAAGCAAAAACGATGCCATACGAAAATACCAGAGAAGCGGCCATCAGTAGCAACAACCAAAGGGGGGGAATGTCGGCAGCCAGAATCGGGATTTCTTCAGTCGGGGCAATGCTAAAAGCAATCAAAATTGTTCCGATCAGCGTGGCATCTAGGTCAACCAGCGTATCTCGCACGCTAAACAAAGACGGTGCCGCCAAGAGACGCGGACGATTGACGGTACGACGGGCGCGATTATCGAGGCTGCGGCTCAACGTCGATCGGGCAAGGGCTACCCCAATTGAAAAAGGTACGCCTTCAAAAATCAGCTTGCCCAGCGCTTCAGAAAGCGGTGTTTCTAACGTAACTCGGCGCAGCAAAACAAGCGCGATCGCCGCACAGACCAACCCAATCCCCAAGGCTTCAATACTTTCTAAGATGGCTTCTAGCGGATGTAGCGTCAGCGTTCGCCGGAAGCCTTCAATTTCAGTCAGTAGCAAAACAACCACAAAAGTTGTACCCAAAACAGTCAGCAGCAAGGGGGGCTGGGCTGCCGAACCAATCGACCACACTTCAATGGTGTATAGCAGCGGAATACCAAATAAAAAGCTCCCCGAAGCTCCCCGTAACACAGCCTGCAATTCTTCGCGCCAGATATTGATAGTCTTTCCCCTCGTAAAACCGACTGTTGCGGCAGCGTAAACCTGCTGGCAGGTCGCTATAGCCGCTACAACAGTGAAAGCTGCTGCGTCTGTTGCTGCCAGAAAACCTTTTCAACCTCGCCACGCCGATAAAGCGGCTTTTGGCTGCGAGATAGACGAGGCGCTATCTGAGCTTTTTCCAGTAGAGCATACGCTTCATCTTTACGGCACTTGAGCAGTTTGGCTGCATCTTTTAGCCGCATCCACTGCTGACCAAACCGCTGCAAAATTACTTCATCTGGTTCTTGCTGAATTTGCCGCAGTAGATATTCTGCTAGGTACCAACAGGCTAACGCATCGGCAGCAGCCCGATGAGACTCAGAAACATCAAAACCAAAATGCTCGACTAGCTTGGGCAGGCTGCGGGAGGGTAAATCGGCTAGCATGAGCCGTGAAAGCAAGACGGTACAAAACTGCTGGCTCGGCGATCGCTCAAAGGTCTGGCCTAAGCGCTGATACTCTGACTGCAAAAAGCGGTAGTCAAAGGCAAGGTTGTGGGCGGTTAAAACGCCTGTGGTTAGCAACGGCTGATACTGAGGCCAAACGGCTTCAGGGGCGATCGCCGGAGCAATCATCGCCTGGGTCAGTCCCGTAATCCGCGTCACCTGGGCAGGGATGTGTACGCCCGGATTGATTAAATCGGTTTGCTGAAATTGAATGCCGTTAGCTAGGCTGGCTTGCAGCACTGAAACTTCGATCACTCTAGCCTTGTAAGCCAACGACCCTGTGGTTTCTAGATCAACGATGCTGAGATCGGCCTGACTAATGTGGCGGTAATAAGCGAGCAGGTCTGTGGAAAGCAGCGCCGATTGGGCTTTGGTGGATTGATGCTCTAAGGCCATATTGAGCTATCGCCAATGGCTGGAGCCGTCGCAAGTTGATGGGCTGCGGTTCGCATCGCCTCAACGTCCTGAGCGCTCCAGGTACGAGGAGACTGGCAGTGATGGGCAATCAGCAAGCCCCATAGACCTTGCTGGGTCAAAATCGGCGCGACCAAATTGGCCTTGACCTGAATACTGCGCAAAAAGTCGAGGTGGCAAGGATGAATGTTGGCTTGTTCAACGTCGGCGATCGCCTGGATGCGCCCCTTTAAATACTTGTCGGCATACTCATCGTTAAAGCACTGTTCTGCTCCTGTAGAACCGTAAATAGACAGTTGAGGATGGCTCAGCGCTTCAAAGGTCACTTGACCTTGCCAGCGGCAATAGAAGTAATAAAGAACAACGCGATCGGCGTTAAACAGAGTTTTGAGCTGATCGACCGTCGCCTGAACTAACTGATCACGCTCGAGTGTTTTAGACAAACGACTGACGACTCTTTGCAGCCCTGCATCTTGGAAAGCGGCGTTTGTAAGGGGAGGTTCTAGCACAGGCTTAGGAAACTTTGCGAAAGAAAGCGATTGACAAAAGCAAACAGAAAACGAGCGTTGTTTGTAGCTATTGCTGAAGGCAGAATGAAAAGTTCTCTGCCAGTGGCTTTTCGCCAGTTAAGTGACTTAATATTAGCGGCTAATGTCAGGGGCTACAGCGATAGACTTTAAAGAAATCAAAAACTCACCCTTAAATTTAAGGGAATTAGCTACATTCGTGTCAACCTTTTAGAAAGTATTAAACTTTTGCCAGAGAGTATTGTAGCTAAAGACAAAATGAAAAACTCTCTGTTAGCAGCTTTCAGCCAGTTGAGGGGGTCTATGCTAGCGGCTATCGCTATTGCCCGCTGGTATCAAACTGAGGTCAGACCTGGGTTTCTCATAGGCTGAGAGGATGTCAATTCGTCGATTGTTTAGACTGCCAAAAGCGGCATAAATCCGTTAAACCAGCAACATGCAGCAAATACAAAAAGCCACATTTGGAGCGGGTTGTTTTTGGGGAGTAGAAGCGGCTTTTGGGCAGCTTCGAGGCGTTCAGTCTACCTCGGTGGGATATATGGGGGGACACTTTGCCAATCCTGGTTATTTAGATGTGCTATCGCGCATCACCGGACATGCTGAAGTGGTTCAAGTAGATTACGATCCACAGCAAATTAGCTATCGCGAATTGCTGGCGGTTTTCTGGCAAATTCACGACCCCACCAGTCTAAATCGTCAGGGGGCAGATCGGGGTGAACAGTACCGCTCGGTGATTTTTTACCACACGTCTGAACAAGCTGCGATCGCCCGTCAATCTAAACATCAGTTGCAAGCTTCTGGCCAATACAACCAGCCTATTGTGACGCAAATTGCTCCGGCCTCTGATTATTGGCTCGCTACCGCAGAACATCAGCAATACTTTGCCAAGCAAAAATCTAGGCAGAAAGCAGAATAAAAGGGTTGATCTGAGGGGCTTGCAGGCTGCCTTGAGCTACAACAACTGCCGTCGCCATTGGGTGTCTCGTTTGCGATCGCTTCTGATTTCTAATAGCCGTATGCCCTCGCTAGGCAGATAGCGAATGGTCTGCTGAAACTGCTGCCAGGTGGTTATGTGTTCGTAGCTAACGCCATAGGCAGCACAAAGCTGGCTAAAATCAACCTGTTGCGGCATGGCAAAGAAGGTTTCAAACGGCGGGTCGAACTGGGAAATAGGCAACATTTCAAAAATGCCGCCTCCGTTGTTGTTGACCAAAACAATTGTCAAATGACCCTGAAACTGGGGCCGACTGAGAAAGCCATTGGTATCGTGCAAGAGGGCTAAATCACCAGTGAGTAAGACACTGGGGCTAGCCTGATGGGCAATGCCTAGCGCTGTTGATAGGGTGCCGTCAATGCCATTGGCTCCTCGGTTAAAAAAGGGCTGAATTTGGCGATCGCCCGGTTGCCAAAAAAGTTCAATATCGCGCACAGGCATACTATTGGCAATGATCAACGGCGTCTGCTCAGGCAGATGCTGAGACAGCATCCAGGCGATTTTGCCTTCAAACAAGGTGTCTATGGTTTTTAAGTGTGCAGCTAAGCGTTGCCAGATCTGGCGATCACCCTGTTGCCAAGCCTGCCAGTGATTTTTCAGGGCAGGCGGTTGATTGGCTAAAGTCTGAGCCAACTGCTCCACTGAAAAGGGTAAAGCGCGAGTGCGTTGATGCAGCGGATCTAAGTTGCGATCGCTTAGATCAACTTGCCAGCATAGCGGTTCGTGATGGTGTAGCCACTGGCGCAGCCCTTTGCTAGTTGGTAGTGGCCCTAACTGCAAGATTTGTTCAGGCGCAAACTGCTCAGCCCACTGGGGCTGTCGTAGCATCAAGTCATAAGCACTCACCAAAGCAGGATTCAGACTGGCATAGTTACGCAACGGTGATAGCCCTTCTGCTAGCACAGCCCATCCCAAGGTCTGAGAAATCTGAGCTACCGCTTGGCAATAAACCTGGGGCTGGGCAGGTTGGGCAGGGCCAGCGATAATCAAGCCGCGATCGCAGGCTTGCCACTGGGCTAACGGTAGCGCCTGCTCGGTTGCCGACAAAGATCCCCCCCCCAGTGTAAAAAAAGCGGGATCTACGGGATCTAAATGAGCAAAGAAAGCACCCTCGTCAAAGTGCGGTTGTAGCGCTTGAGCCTCAGGTTCAGCGATTGGAGCTAGCGGATCGCGAAACGGACAGTTAAGGTGAACCGGGCCACTGGTAGGCGATCGCGATCGCTGCCAAGCCTGAACCGCCATTTGGCGAGCGTAGCGCAGACCCGCCTGTGTAGAAGAGGGAAGGGCTAGCTCGGCATACCAGTTGGGAAAGTTACCAAAGAGCTTTTGCTGATCAATGGTTTGTCCAGAGGCGCAGTCTCTTAGCTCAGGGGGGCGATCGGCGGTGAGAATGAGCAGCGGCACCCGGCTTTCATAGGCTTCAATCACAGCTGGGTAAAAATTGGCTCCTGCCGTCCCTGAGGTGCAGACTAAAACCACAGGCCGCTGCGATCGCTTAGCGACTCCCAGGGCAAAAAAGGCGGCAGAGCGTTCATCTAAAATGGGCACAGTGTCAATTTGGGGCTGCTGGGCGATCGCCACCGTCAGCGGCGTTGAGCGAGAGCCGGGGCAAATAATAGCCGTTTCTAGCCCCAAGCGCATCCAGGTTGCGACTAAGACTGATGCCCAAAGCGTGTTGGTATTTCGAAAGTCCAATCCCATGCTGTTTCTATTCCACGGCCAGCGCCTTCAGCAACGCCTGTAGTTTGAGCTGAATTTCAGCTACTTCTTTATCTGGATTAGACCCTGCTACAATGCCTGCTCCGGCATAGAGCCGTGCCTGGTTTTGGTTGATTAAAGCAGAACGAATACCGACAATAAACTCGCTATCCCCATTAGCATCAACCCAGCCTAACGGAGCTGCATAGAGCGATCGCTCAAAACTTTCATGCTGCTGAATCAAGCGGCAAGCTACCTCACTGGGAAATCCAGCAACAGCGGGGGTTGGATGCAACACTTCTAAAATTTTAAGCGGGTGGTGTTCTGCGCTGAGTTGAGCTTGAATCGGCGTATGCAGGTGTTGAATATTTGAAAGCTTCAGCAGGCTGGGTACGCTGCTATGGTGAGGTTGTAGACCCAACTGCCGTAAACGCTGGGCAATAAAATCTACCACGACCTGGTGTTCGTAGCGTTCTTTGCGACTGTGGCGCAGACGCTGGGCGATCGCTGTATCCTGCCGCGCTGTTTGGCCGCGCGGGGCAGATCCTGCTAGGGCATCTGTGAACAATTGCTGCCGGGTAATACTGATGAGCCGTTCGGGGCTGGCTCCCAAAAACGTTTGGCCTTGCCCGTTGCTGGTTGAAAAAATATAGCAGTCTGGGTAGCACTGGCGTAAATTGGCTAAAGAAGCGGGTAGCCAAAATTTAGCTGGCGTCTGCACATCCAAAGTCTGCGCCAGAACCACTTTACGCATTCGCTGCTGTTGAATTTGCGTTAGCACCTGAGTGACGCTATTGCGAAAGGCCGTTAAATAATGCTTAGAGCCGAGGGGCTGAAGCGACTGTTCAATCGCGCTACAGGCCGCGGCTGTGGGCACTAGCGGCTGGGGGGTAGCGCTCAGCAAGGTTCGACAGGTTTCTAAGCGGCGCAGACAGCTCTGAATTTCTAGCAGGATGGCGTCTAAGTTCCCTTGGGGCGTGATGGGTAGATTAAAACCCAAGCTAAACCGCGCTTGCTGCTGGGTGAGCTGAAAACGAGGTAAAAAGACGCTAGCGGCTGGAAAAGCTCCGGCTGACTGTTCAAAAAAAGTAAAGCGACAAAAAAAACGAGGTTCAAGGGGCTGCCACTGAGACGAGCGGTGGCGCACGATGTCCCGTAGCTGAGACTTGATAAATTGCCGCACCTGCTGAAAGCGATGAGCCCCTGCACCTTGATGCTCTACCGCACTGCCCCAGGCGACAACAGCCCGTTGCTGAGTTGGGTACTCGTAGTAAAAGTGGATGGCCAATACCTTAGCCAGCCAAGGCAACAGGGCGATCGGGTCTAGCGGCTCGACCGCTAACGAAAAGCTGGCGATTTTGATGCGGCGATCGCGAATTGCCCGCTCCTGACAATCCACTAAAAAATCTTGTATCTCTTCGCAGTGTTGAAAAAGGTCAGACCGATAGGGGACAACTGGCATGGATGGGGGTATCAAGGATTTATAAGTCCAGCATTTGAGTCTGGTGTGAGGGCGGCATAAGGCAACGCCTTAGGTCGAATGCCTAAAACATAAAGGCGCTAGCCTAGCGCCCTGTCACCATCCTCAAATTAACCAGTATCCCTACAGGTAGCATATTTAGTTTAGCCTTCACCAGTGACCGCAATAAAGCCTCAGCAATGCTCCTTAGTAATGGCTGCCCGACTTGCGATGGTGAATAGCCGTTTTAGCGTTGGGTTGCAGAACTTCACCGCGAGTCACTGTGGCATAAACCACCCAGTGGTCGCCGCACTCCATGCGGCTGCTGACTTCGCACTCTAAATAGGCGATCGCCTCTTTGAGAAACGGGCAACCGTTTTCAGCCGTTTCAGTTTCAACCCCGGCAAAGCGATCTTCACCTGGCGCAAAAGGCTTAAGAAAATGCTTCATCGGCCCCAGGTGCTGCCCTTCTGCCAAAATATTCAGCACAAAGGCACTGCCGGGATACATCAGCGCTTCAATCGCTCGTTCTTTAGCGACCGCCACCGTAAAGCCGGGGGGGGTAAAGGTGGCCTGCGCCACCCAAGAAGCCAGCATGGCACTGGCCACCTCACCTTGGCGAGCCGTGACAATGGACAGCGAACCAACCAATCGCCCTACGGCCTGCTCAACGGCTGAGGCAGGTGTACGCGTGGTTTTTGGCCGCTTAGCTTTTTTAAGCGCTTGCGCAAAGTCTGTTCCGGCTTCTTCGCAAAATTTTAGGGTTACGTCTGTCGGCTTAAACTTAACCCGAATTGGCTCAAAGCCAAAGCTGTAGCCCGCATCTTTGAGCTTGTTTTCGAGCAGGTCAATGGCTTCGCCGCTCCAACCAAAAGAACCAAAAACGCCTGTTAGCTGCGTTTTCGGGGCTGTAGAAAGAATCGTACCCAGGGCGGTTTGAATTTGGGTGGGGGCATGGCCGCCCAGCGTTGGCGACCCAATTAAAAAGCCAGCTCCTCGCTCAATGGCGGCTCGAATATCTTCCGTTTCGGCCACCTCAGCATTAATAGATTCTACTGAAACCCCAGCTTTAGTAATGCCGCGCGCGATCGCCTGAGCAATAGTGGCGGTGTTGCCGTAGGCCGAAGCATAAATCAGGGTTACCGATAGCGTTTGCGTTTGCTGTTGCTGGCTACGTTGCTGATAAAGCTGAACCAGTTCGTGCAAACCGTAGAGCACCAAAGGCCCATGCCCCGGCGCAATTAAATGAACTTTGGGCAAATCTTCCAGCTTTTCGAGAGCGGTAGCCACCTGGCGCACACTAGGAGCCATCAGGCAGTCAAAGTAATAGCGTCGATCTTCGAGCAGGGCTTCCCAGCCCAGGTCATAGACTCGTTCGTCACAGATGTGAGCGCCAAAAAACTTATCGGTGTAAAGTACCTGGCTATACGTGTCATAAGTCCACAAGCCGTCTGGCCAGCGGGGGGTGGGCACAGGAATAAACCGCAGCTGATGCCCCTGACCCAAATCTAACTGCTCATCGGGTGCCCCTTTCATCACCTGGATGTTTAGCGGTCGATCAAAGGCTTCCCGAAGGGTGATCGCGGCTGGATTAGAGCATACCAGCGTCACTTGGGGAGCTTGCTCCAACAAAGCTTGCAGGGTTTCTAGGCGATTGATGTTGACATGACCCAAAATGACATAGTCAAGCTGGCTAAAATCAGCTTGCTGTTGCAGCGTATCGAGAAACCGCTCTGTAAAAGAGCCACCCGGCGGGTCGATGAGCGCCCGTTTGTCGCCTCGAATCAGGTAGCTATTGGCGGTGGTGCCCCGCTCTAGCGCATACTCAATTTCAAAGCGCAAACGGTTCCAGCTACGCGATCGCAGGGCTAAAGTGTCAGGGGCGATCGCCAATAGCTGAACGTCACGAGGCTTTTGCAGCGACGCCGGAGCCGGGGAGTCAGAAGTGGTAGTGGTCATAAGCCGAGTAATCTATCAACTTTTTCAATTGACAGATGCAGTGAGGTTATAAAGATACTTTTTGAGGGCTTCAAGCCCTCAAAAAAAGCTTGGCAGCACGCTAGTAGTAGTTACCAACCTTACGGTGGTGAACTGCCGTCATGCCGTCGAGGTCTGAAACTTTACCGTCTTGAACCACGCAATACACCAACCAATGATCGCTCATTTCCATGCGGCTGGAAACTTCGCATTCCAAATAAGCCAGCGCATCCGCCAGAATCGGAGAACCATTTTCAGCCGGACGAGTACGCACCCCCTGAAAACGGTCGGCTCCGGGGGGAAAGCGCTTGAGGAAATGCTTCATCAAGTCGCTGTAATTGTTTTCTTCTAAAATGTTTAAGACAAAGCGATCGCCCACCTGCATCAGCGATTCAATTGCCCGGTCTTTGGCCACTGCAACCGTAAACCCTAACGGCTTAAAGCTAGCTTGCGATACCCAAGAGGCCACCATTGCCCCTTTGACATCGCTTTTTTGGGCGGTGATGATGTAGAGTCCGCTGCTAATGCGACCCAATGCTTTTTGTAGGTCGGCATCCAGCGATTTGAGTTTTTTGATTTTTTTCGCCTGGTTTAGCTCTTGACCCAGGTCAGTGCCCGTTTCGTCTAGTAGCTGATACGTCGCTTCAGAGGGCGTATCTTTAATCCGAATCGGATCAAAAGCCGTTTTTAGCTCTAGATCTTGAAACTTAGTGGCTAGCGGGTCAATGGGCTCATCATTGCCGCCATAGGATTCAAACAGACCAATTGCCTGCTTACTATTAACCGCCGCCAAAATCATACTGAGAGCCTTTTGAGCCGTTTTACTCTCTGCCCCCGAAGAGGGAGGCATGCCCACCAGTAAAGCCTGAGAGCGGCTGACCAGTTCTTGAACATCGTGGGGATCTGCCGATCGCATATCGACCATTTCGACGTTGACGCCTGTTTTGGTGACGCCGCGGGCTAAGGCTTGCGAAAAGCGATCGCTGTAACCATAGTCAGATACATAAAACACGCCGACCGTGGTTTCTGACTTGGCTTTTTCTTGGCTCCAGCGCCGATAGCGGCCAGTAAGTTCTTCGACGTTGTAACGCAGCAGTGGCCCATGCCCAGTGGCAATAGTGGCAATGTCGCCTAGGGTGTCCATTCGCTTCATGGCTGAAAGGACGGAGCGGGCGTTAGGTGCCATCAAGCACTCGTAGTAGAAGCGAAAGTCGGGCGAAATTTTTTCGAGATCTTCGTCGTAGGGGGCGTCGCTGCAATAGTGCATGCCAAAGGCATCGCAGGTAAAGAGTACTTGGGTTTTGTGGTCGTAGCTAAAGATAGTGTCGGGCCAGTGCAGGTTGGGGGCGTTGACAAACTCTAAAACGTGACCGTTGCCCAAATTGAGGGTGTCGCCATTTTTGACTACTTTTTTCTCAAATGGCGCATGTACCAGGTCTTCTAAAAAGGCGATCGCCACTTTAGCGCCGACGACCGTGATATTGGGCGCTAAGGTCAAAATGTCTTTGACTAAACCGCTGTGATCAGGCTCCGTGTGGCTAATAATCAAATAGTCAATCTCGGCGGGATCAATTTGCTGCTTGAGCAAATCCAGGTAAAGCTGGCGAAACTTGGCGTGAGACGTGTCTACTAACGCCACCTTCTCGCCGCGAATCAAGAAGGAATTGTAGGTGGTGCCGTTTTGCAGGCCAAATTCAATGTCAAAGCGATCGCGATCCCAGTCGAGCGATCGCAGCGTTGTCGTATCTGCGGCAATTTCAGCTATCTGGGTGGTTAAACGCTTTTCTGCCTTAGGTGCGATCGCAACCATAAAAACCTCCTGTTGACTCGGCTCGTGACTCGCCTTACTTAAACAACATACATGTTTTTTATGTCTCTATTCTGCCGCAGATCTCAGTTTCTTGCTAGTAACAATTACTTATGAGATCGTTAGGAAGCTTGTTTGGCCAGCAGCGGCGCGGCTTGCAGCAGGGTTTGTGTATAGGGATGTTGCGGCTGAGTAAAGAGGGCTTCTGTGGGGCCAATTTCGACAATTTTGCCCTTTTGCATCACCGCAATGCGATCACATAAATATCTGGCAACCCAAAGATCGTGGGTGATGAAGAGATAGGTTAAATCAAATTCTTTTTTCAGCGTCAGCATCAGCTCTAGCACCTGCGCTTGAACGCTAGCATCCAGCATACTGACTGGTTCGTCACAGATCAGCAGCTTCGGCTGCAAAATTAAAGCACGGGCGATCGCCACTCGCTGCTGCTGCCCGCCAGAGAGATCGCCGGGAAAGCGCTGAAAATAGTCTGCAGTCGGTGTTAGCCCGACCCGCTCCAGCATGGCGTGTACCTGTTTTGTCGCGGCTGCGGGCGTCGCCAAGCGATGGATCAGCAGCGGGTCGGCAATGCCTCGACCTACCGTCATCATTGGATTCAAGCAGGCATGGGGATCTTGAAAAATCATCTGAATTTCTCGCCGCTGGCGCAACAAAGCTGAGCCAGAAAGCGTAGCCAAGTCCGTACCGCAAAATTCGACGGTGCCCGACGTGGGGCGGATTAGCTGCAAAATGGTGCGCGAGAGGGTGCTTTTGCCACAGCCCGATTCCCCCACCAGTCCCAAAATTTCGCCCGGATACAGGGACAAACTGACGTCGTCAACCGCTTTAATCGTCAAGCCGGACTGTTGCGAGAACAGCCGCGAAATAAAATTTTGTTCTAAGACGTAGTGTTTTTTGAGATGCGCTATTTTTAGCAGGGGTTGCGTGGTTGCGGTGGTCTTTGCCAAGCTGATCTGCTGGCCGCCTTCAACGTGCAACTGCTGGGCTGCTAACAGCAGCGATCGCGTATAGGCGTGTTGAGGCTGATACATTACAGACTGCACGGGGCCTAACTCTACCAGTTTGCCGCGATACATCACCGCAACGCGATCGCAGTATTCTGCTACCAGTGCTAGGTCGTGTGAGATCAAAATCAGCGCCATATTGCGCTCTTGGCAGAGGCGCGTTAGCTCTTGCAAGATTTGGGCTGAAACTGTGACATCTAGACTGGTGGTAGGTTCATCAGCCACAATCAGCTTTGGATCTAGCAGCAAAGCCAGAGCAATAGCCACCCGTTGCCGCATGCCGCCGCTAAATTCATGGGGATACTGGTTCCAGCGATCGCTAGGAATATTGACCGCTGCTAGCGTAGCGATCGCTTTGTCTTTTGCCGCCTGTTTAGAAAGCTGAGGCTGATGAGCCAACACGGTTTCAACGCAGTGATCGCCAATGGTCATCAGCGGGTCGAGCCGGGTCATTGGGTCTTGAAATACCAGCGAAACTGCTTCCCCGCGAAAGTGGCGTAGACGTTGGGGTGAAAATTCTAAAATTGACTCGTCTTCAAAATTAGCGCTGCCTTCAAGCCGTGTCCCTGATGGCATCAACCGCAAAGCGGCTCGTCCCAGGGTTGATTTGCCGCAGCCCGACTCACCCACTAGCCCCAACCGCTCCCCCGGCTCTAGCGAAAAAGACACATCTTCAACCGCCCAGTCAGACTGGCCAGGATAGGCAACGTGGAAGTGATCGATTTGGAACAGCGTCATGGGGCAGCGTGATTCTCAGATCTGGCAAAGAAAAATTTGGGAAGGTGTCAGTAATATCTGTGAAGGCAGCTTAGCGAGGACAAAGCCGAGCTAACTTACCTAATGATGCCAACGCTACGGGGCGGTACGTTCCAACCCTAGCTGAACCAGCCGATCTACTAATTCGGGAAAGTCAACGCCGCTGGCTTGCCATAGCATCGGATACATGCTAGTGGCGGTAAACCCCGGCATAGTGTTGATTTCATTGATCAAAATTTCGCCTGTTTGCTCAAGGTAGAAGAAATCGACGCGCGAAATTCCGGCAGCGTCAACGGCTTGAAAAGCTTGCAACGCCATCGCTTGAATTTGGCGGGTTAGCTGCTCAGGCAAATCGGCAGGAATCGTTAGCTCCGCTTGTCCGGCGCTGTATTTGGTCTCGTAGTCGTAAAAGTCACTGTGAAAGCTAATCTCACCCACCACTGAGGCTTTGGCCTGGTCATTGCCTAAAACCGCACACTCAACTTCGCGGGCAGTGACGCCAGCTTCGACAATCAGACGGCGATCGTAGCTAGCAGCGCTGTCTAAAGCTTTTTCTAGCTCATCGCGCGATCGCACTTTAGAAATACCCACCGAGGAGCCTAAATTGGCGGGTTTGACAAAGCAAGGATAGCCTAGCTCAGCTTCAATGCGATCGCAGAGCTTGGGAAACACGCAGGGATTTGACCAAACTTCAGCCCGCGTCACAGCTACGTACTTCACTTGGGGTAGACCCGCTTGGGCAAAGGCCATTTTCATCGCCAGCTTGTCCATGCCCATCGCTGAACCAAGCACTCCAGAACCGACAAACGGCACCTGCATTAGCTGCAGCAGTCCTTGAATTGTGCCATCTTCGCCGTTTGGGCCGTGCAAGATCGGAAACCAAATGTCTATAGCTGCTGCCTGCTTGAGAATAGGTAAACGATTGAGTGGTGATTGTTGTGCCGCTTCAAGGGTTGCTGCTGCCGATGCTGGGCTGTGGAGGCTGGCTGCAGGGTCTGATGTCGCTAGCTGGAGCGGAGTACCCGACGCTAAGACCTGCTGAGCCACCTCTCCCATGAGCCAGTGACCTTCTTTGCTAATGTGAACGGGTAAGACTTCGTATTTGTCGGCATTAGCTCCGGTAGAGAGAGCCTTCGCGATCGCCTGAGCCGAGCGAATTGATACTTCATGCTCTCCAGAACATCCGCCAAACAAAAGGCCAACCCGCATTTTTGCCATCGCTACTGCTTCCTTGTTGCCGTTGCCATTAATTGCGGCTAGCCTATCATGTCAGACTGTCTTCTGGCGCAAAAGAAAACCCCCGAGATCCCTCCAGGTCTCTCAGGGGTTATCAATCAGGGTGCATCTACCATTCCACTCTTCTCAAAAGCAAACGCGCATCCGGAAAAGTTAGCTGAGTTTGTTATTTTTTGGCGTTGGCTGCTGTCTTGAGCGACTCTACAAACGGATGGTGTTCAGCCGTCGCCAATCCCCTCTGCAAAACTGAGAACACCTGCAACATCCGACCTGCCAGTAAATCGTCAACGGCTAACCATAACCCCGGAAACTGACGACTGCGAATAATGCCCTGGGCGTCAGCCGCTAACAGCTGATAGTCACCTGACTCTAAAGCGAACCAGCTTACAGTTTGATCAAAGACCTGCCAAACTAAATACTCGCGCACCCCATTGCGGCGATAGGCTCGCTTTTTGTCGTACAAATCAATCGAGACGCTGCTAGCAGCCACCTCTACCACTAGTTCCGGTGGCCCCACAATATAATCGTCTGCGCTAATGGTGGCTTGCCCCCCTGCTTCCGGCTGAATGAGCAGCACGGCGTCGGGCTGTAGTTCGTTGTCGAGGTCTAGCTGCACGGTGGCATTGTCACCCAACGCTACGTGGGGAGTCGTCGCTTCGTAAAGAGATAACCATCCCATGATTCTGCCGTGAGGTTGACCATGACTTTTGAAGCGCAGCGCCGCTGGCATGTAGACGACTCCTTCGATCAGTTCAGCTTTTTTGAGGGAGGACATATTGGCATAGCGCCGATGAAACTCTGGGCGGGTCAGGCGATCGCCCGCTTCTAGCGGCGGCGTTTGAGCAGAGGGCTGGCTAACCATAAAGCTGCTTTGGCACAGAAAGGTCTTACTGGCTATTTTATAGCGGTAGCCCCTGGGCTTGAAGCACCTCAATGGTTGAAAGCCGCTGCCAGAAAGCTGCTTGCTGTCGTCCTCAGTCTTTTTTCTTGAGCTATCATGCCAGCCCAAAAACAAAATAAGCTTTGCTAGCTGAAAAGAGTGTCGCTGCTTCAGGCTGAAAACTAAAAAGGGCGCGGCAAACCGCACCCTGACAAAATGGAGTCTTCCAAAAACCGCATAGAGGTTTGGTGACTTTATGGGTCAGCCCCAGCCCTCAGCGGTAACTGCCTGTGAATTCATTCAAGCCTATTGCAACTGTACATCTTGGGTAATATTGCGGCTAAGGCGGGCATTGTCGGTTAGCTCAATCTTGACTGAAGGCGTCTGCCAAATATCTGCCGCATATTCTGCGATCGAACGGTCAGACGAAAACTTGCCCATCCGGGCAGTATTCAGAATTGACATGCGCACCCAGCGATCGCGATCGCGATAAGCCTGACTCACTTTTTCTTGCGCTTCAATGTAAGACTGATAGTCGGCAAACAGCAAATAATTGTCCCAGCTTAAAAGCGAGTCAATTAGCGGCCTAAACAAATCGGGGTTGCCGCCAGAAAAGTCTCCCGCTTTGAGCCGATCGATTACCTCTTTCAGCTCAGGATTGGATTGATAGTAGTTCCAAGGATTGTAGCTGCTGGCTTTGAGCGCTTTGACCTCGGCTGCTGTTAAACCAAACAAGAAGAAATTTTCAGGGCCGACTTCTTCGCGAATTTCGATATTGGCACCATCTAGGGTACCAATGGTCAGTGCGCCATTCATGGCAAACTTCATGTTGCCTGTACCCGAAGCCTCTTTGCCTGCCATTGAAACTTGCTCAGACAAGTCGGCGGCTGGGTAAATGTGCTGGGCAAGCTTGACGTTAAAGTTTTTGAGGAAAACAACCTTCAGGCGATCGCCCACAGCCGGATCATTATTCACCACATCGGCGACCGAAGTGATGAGCTTAATAATCAGCTTAGCCATCATGTAGCCAGGAGCCGCCTTACCGCCAAAAAGGAAGGTACGAGGCGTGATGTCTAGATTGGGATTGGCCTTAAGGCGGTTATAAAGCGTGATGATGTGCAGCACCATCAGATGCTGCCGCTTATATTCATGAATCCGCTTCACCTGAATGTCAAACAACGACTCAGGATCAACCGTAATGCCGTTGTGAGCCTGAATATACGTGGCTAGATCGTGCTTGTTGGCCTGCTTGATTTCCCACCAGCGCTGTCGAAAGCTGGCGTCTTCAACGGAGGTTTCTAACTTCTGCAAATGGTCAAGATGTTGTACCCAACTGTCGCCAATTGTGTCATTTAGCAAATGAGTTAGACGCGGATTGCTCAGCACCATAAAACGCCGTGGGGTGACGCCGTTGGTTTTGTTGTTAAATTTTTCTGGGTAGAGCTGGTAAAAATCGTGCAGAACGTCTTTTTGCAGCAGTTCGGTATGGAGAGCGGCCACCCCGTTAATCGCATAGCTGCCTACACAAGCCAGATTAGCCATGCGCACAAAGCGTTCGCCCGATTCATCAATAAGCGACATGCGGCGAATGCGATCGCCATCGTCTGGAAACTTAGCACGAACCTCATCTAGGAAATGATGGTTGATTTCGTAGACAATCTCCAGGTGACGGGGCAGCATTTGCCCAAACATCTCCACTGGCCAGCGTTCTAGCGCCTCTGGCATGAGAGTGTGATTGGTGTAGGCGAAGCTGTTTCGAGTAATGTCCCAGGCTTGATCCCAGGCAATGCCATGCTCATCTACGAGTAATCGCATTAGCTCGGCCACCGCGATCGCTGGGTGAGTATCGTTCAACTGCACCGTAAACTTCTGGCTAAATTCGCTCAGCGGTAACTTTTGGCGTAGCAAAATACGAATCATATCTTGCAGTGAGCAAGACACAAAGAAAATTTGCTGAGCCAGACGCAGTTGCTTACCCTGGGAGACATTGTCGTTAGGGTAGAGAACCTTAGATAAATTTTCTGACGAAATTTTTTCTTGGACGGCTCCTAAATAGTCACCGGAATTAAAAGCTTCAAAATCGAATGACTCAGGGGCTTGTGCTGACCATAGCCGTAAGGTATTGCAGGTGTTGATTTGATAACCCAAAATCGGCGTATCGTAAGGAACACCTTTGACGACCTGGCGCGGAATCCAGCGAACCCGGTAGTGGCCGTTGGCGTCTAGATAGGCTTCTGTATACCCCCCTAGCTTGACTTGAACTGCCCAATCAGGCCGGGGAATTTCCCAAGGGTTACCCAGTCGCAGCCACTTATCCGTAAACTCGACCTGCCAGCCATTCTGTAGCCCTTGCTTGAAAATGCCGAATTCGTAGCGAATGCCGTAGCCCAGTGAAGGAATTTCTAAGGTTGCCATTGAGTCTAAGTAGCAGGCGGCTAGCCGTCCTAACCCGCCATTACCCAGACCTGGTTCTTCTTCTTGATCGAGCAGGGTGTCTAGGTTCAGGCCCAGTTCTTCAATCGCCTGCTGCACTCTGTCATATATGCCTAAGTTAATTAGATTGTTACCTAGCTGTGGCCCCATCAAAAATTCAGCAGACAGATAGGCAACCGTACGAGAGCTTTGCTCGGTGTAGGTGGCGGCTGTACTGATCCAGCGCTGTAGCAAACGATCGCGCACCGTATAAGCCAGTGCCATGTAATAGTCGTGCTGGGTCGCTAGCCGGGGAAATTTACCCTGAATATAGAAAAGGTTGTCAAGAAATGCCCGCTTGAGGGTTTCGATACTGAGTCCTGTTCTGTCGTCTTCAACGCGAGCAGTCTCAATTTGAAGTTTTGGGGCGGTTTGCATATTAGATTCCTGTTGCAGTCAAGCCTTTGACCTCAAGGTCAATAGGCAGTGCTAAAACGAATGCGTAAACTATTTAAAGCCTGTATTCCCATACTCTGGGTATTGGTTGACACATTTCGCCTTAATTAAAAAGAAAGAACGATAGTACGAGAAAATACACGTTCTGTACAGATCTGTTGGGCACATTTGCGAAAGTTCTTCGTTTTATGAGTGGGAAACTCAGTTAACGCAACTTTCTGGCTGGCTGCAACTATTGCAGCGTCGTTTTAGACACAATACGGGTACGTTTGCGATCGCGCTCAGACAAATCTTCTCCGGTCTGTAGTCGCGTGGCATTTTCTTGTAAAACCGTGGCGGCGTTTTCGTCCCCCATTTGTAAAGCCGTCTGGGCTGCTGTCTGTAAAAGGGTGGCCGCACCTTGGCGATCGCCTTGTTTCAGTTTGGTTTCAGCAATTTGAGTTTGACGGTATTTAGCCAGAGCCAGTACATGTTGCTGCACGCGATCATTGGGAATGGGTTGATAAGTGGATTGCACATTGGCCTCAACCAGGATGCGCTCAGAAGTTAACCCCGTTTGCCCCCGAGCCGGATCGTCGTACTGCACCTGTACTGCCGCAATTGGATGGCTACCTAAGGGCAACTGGCTGATATAGAGGTTCGCCAGAATCACCCTGGGATCATCTACCATCAAGTCCCCGAGACGAATGCTAAGGGGGGAAGTCTCTGTAGTAATCGGCAGTTCAATCGTTTCGGGGGCAACCTGGGCAATCGGCTTGAGTTCAGCGAGCCGTGCTTCGGGCATGAGTTCAAGCTTTAGATAAGCATTGGTGAGGCCAACCGCCTGCACCCGGCTAAAGAGGCGGTTAAACACATCCATCGCGTCTTCTGGCTCTTGGATGTAAGACAAGCTGCCGTTTCCGGCATCGGCGATTTGTTCAAGAATATCCTGGTTCCAGTGGTCGCCAAAGCCTAGGGTACTCAGGGTTAAGTTGTAATCTGCCGCCAACTGAGCCAGTTTGAGACAGCGCTCGTTATCACCGTGTTCATTCTCGCCATCCGTCAGCAAAAAGACCTGAGAAATCGCGTTTTGTCTACCAACCGCGGCTTCTTCAATTCCGAGCTTTAAGCCACCGTCAATACAGGTTCCACCGCTGGCTTTGAGCTGATCAATTTTATTTTTGATCACAATTGGCTCTTCAACTAGCTGGTTAGCAACCAAGACTTTGGCCTTGTGGTCAAAAACCACAATCGTAATGCGATCGTGGGGCATGAGGCCATCCACTATACGATTAGCCGCTTGCTTAACCGTTTGCAGCGGTTTGCCCCCCATCGAGCCGCTATGATCCAAAATCAGGCAAAGATTAAGGGGCGCGTTGCGACCGACTTGTTCAGCGATCGCAGAAATTGAGATGGCAAGTTGCCGCTGATTACTGGGCTGAGCCAGATTTAAATTGGCATCGCTCAGATGACACTGCAAACCAACCCTCATACTCAGGCTCCTTATCTCTAAAAAGATGGTTAACTCAACGCTATCGTTTGAAACTCAATAATTCCTGCTTCACTCAAAAATGTTTATTTTTCGGTAACCTTGCCTATTCTTACCCGACTCTTTGCTTGCAACTCCTGCCCTGCGGCGTCTTTGCATCTCTAAAGTAGGGTTATCCGCCACAACCGCTAGGTTCACCCACACGCTACACTGTTAAAAACCATTCTGTCTCTAGGTTTGAGCCTATTTGAGATTGTGATCAAATGGCGATCAGAATCAAAACTAAGCAATCAAACATGAGGATTTTCAGAGTGGTTCTAGAAAACACTGCCGCTTTTGCAGCTTTATGGATATTCGAGCTGTTCAGTCTCCGTACTATGGTGATGCTTCTTATCGCACACCCCCTCCAGATCTGCCTTCTCTCTTACTGAAGGAACGTATTGTTTATCTGGGTCTGCCTTTATACTCCTCGGATAATGTCAAGCAGCAGGTTGGCATTGACGTTACCGAGTTGATTATTGCCCAACTGCTCTATTTGCAGTTTGATGATCCTGATAAACCCATCTACTTCTACATCAACTCAACGGGCACTTCTTGGTATGACGGCAATATGATTGGCTATGACACCGAAGCCTTTGCCATCTGTGACACGATGAGTTATATCAAGCCACCCGTGCATACCATTTGCATCGGTCAAGCTATGGGTACCGCTGCAGTGATTCTTTCAGCAGGTTCAAGAGGGTATCGAGCTAGCCTACCCCATGCTCGAATTGTGTTACACCAGCCCCGTAGCGGCGCTCAAGGTCAGGCAACTGATATTGAAATTCGAGCCAAAGAGGTGCTTAACAATAAGCGCACCATGACAGAAATCTTGGCGAAGAATGCCAATCAGCCCATGGACAAAGTCATGAAAGACTCTGATCGGATGTTTTACATGAATGCCCAAGAGGCCAAAGAATATGGCATCATCGATCGCATTTTAGAAAGTCCATCAGAACTGCCTAAGACCCCCGCTGCTATCAGCTAAGGCTGGATGATAGCGCACTTTGTCTCGTTGCTCAGTAGGGCTACTCAGCCAATTGATTGTCCCCTGCTAACTCAGATCACTAGAGAGGATAGCTATGCCCATCGGCACCCCCAAAGTTCCTTATCGTCTGCCGGGTAGCCAGTACACCCAGTGGATAGATATTTATACCCGCCTTAACCAAGAACGGATCATTTTTCTTGGGCAAGAGGTCACTGATTCGCTTGCCAACTCCATTGTGGCAGCGATGCTGTACTTAGATTCAGATGACCCTTCCAAACCGATTTACTTGTACATTAACTCCCCTGGTGGCTCGGTTACGGCTGGCATGGCGATTTACGACACCATGCAATACATCAAGTCTGATGTCATTACCATTTGTGTGGGGCTAGCTGCTTCGATGGGGGCGTTTTTACTAGCGGCAGGCACTAAGGGTAAGCGCTTGGCGTTGCCCCATGCTCGCATTATGATCCACCAGCCGATGGGGGGGACGGGGCAGCAGAGGTTGCAGGCAACTGATATCGCCATCGAAGCTAGAGAGATTTTGCGCGTGAAGCGCGAGCTAAACGAGATGCTCTCTGATCGAACTGGCAAGCCTATTGAGCAAATTGAAAAAGACACCGATCGGGACTATTTCTTGTCAGCGGCTGAAGCGCTGGAGTATGGACTAATCGATCGCGTGATTGAAGAAAAAGGTGAAGAAAAAGGCGCTTAGCCGACGCTTTAGGCAAAATGCTGCTGAAAAATGTTTACGAGTTGTTAGCGGAGTGGCAGAATTCTGAGTAATTCTGCCATTTTCTTGCAAATGACGCTTGCAGACAATTACCGGGTGCTAGGACTCAGAGAAGGAGCCGCTTTTGGAGAGGTGAAGGCGGCGTATCGTCGTTTAGCGCGTCGATATCACCCGGATGCAAACGCGAATAGTTTGCAGGCGAAAGAAAAATTTATTCAGGTGACGGAGGCTTATCGAGCGATCGCTCGTGTGGTTCAACCAGAGGCGCTCCCCGACAGTTCTGAAACGGCGGTTGAAAACTCAGCTACTCAGCCGGAACCGTCCATTCGCGTCAAGCTACACCCTAGCCTGACTTCTCAAGAGCAAGCCTTGAAGCA
This sequence comes from Almyronema sp., assembly GCF_052168255.1. Taxonomy (NCBI): domain Bacteria; kingdom Bacillati; phylum Cyanobacteriota; class Cyanophyceae; order Nodosilineales; family Nodosilineaceae; genus Almyronema; species Almyronema sp. The sequence continues at coordinate 40,127 of NZ_JBQLZL010000067.1, forward strand.
AACCTCTTTTGAACAGCTTCAGCGTCTTTTCAAACAGCAAAAGCTGCCGAGAGCGATCGCCTTAGTCGAAGGCTTAGCCCAGCGAATGCCGCGTGATCCAGAAGTCAAGCAGTGGCAGGCGATTACTTATCAGCGCTGGGCACGCCTGTTAATTGCGCAGAAGGAATTTAGTAAAGCCCGGATTTACCTCAAAAAGGCGCTGCGCACTGATCCTCACAATCGCGCCCTCTGGCAGGCAATCAAGCAAGATTTTGAACGGCTAGAGCAAGCGGCTATTAAGTCTTGGGCGATTAATAGTCAGCCCGAACCTTAAGCTGCCTGCAAATGATGTTGATAGCGGCGTAGTTAGATTCGCTAGGCTTGGGCTTCGCAGGTATGGTACAAACGGCGCAAACGCTTTTTCGCTCGACAGATGCGTTGTCTCAAGGCTGTATCGCTAGGGCGATCGCCGTTTTGGGCATCAAGATAGCTGCGAATAGCAGCCCAGCTTAGCTGTTCAATAAACCTCAGGTGTAAAAGTTCGGCTGCAGCTGGATCATCCTCAGCGAGCGTGGCTAAAGCTCGCCACAAAGCGCTAAGCTGCCCGGACAAGTCAGAAAGTTCAAAAGCTGCCCTCTCTGCGGCAGCGCTGGCTATTAAATCAAGACAGTCGGCATCCATCACGCGAAAGCGCTGTGAGCTACGTTGCTGCTCTCGAATAATATTGACAGCAGTTCCCTTTAACCAGGCGTGGGGATTGTTGATCTGCTTGCCGTTGCGCAGCGCTTCTCTGCCGCGTAGGTAAGCCAGCGCCAAAATTTCGGCTGGTTCTGTAAACTTCTCTAAATGAAACTGTCTTAGATAGCGCTCAATCGCAGTCAGCGTGGAATAGGCATAGGGGTTCTCAGGCTCTAGAATTTCTTTAACGGCGATGTCTAATGGACTGAGTAAAGTTTCTTTCATCGTCGTGTAGGAGCTGCACCACCTAATAGTGGTAATTCTGGCAGATTTGTGACAGGCCGCTGCGGCAATTGCCAGCGCTGAGATGCCAAACGTCCCCAAATACAAAGGTTTAGCCTAACTGCTCCGGAGCGGCTTTGAGCAGATTTAGCTTGATTAGGATGGAGACTGGATTAAACCCCATATAACCTCACAAAATCTTTATAAAAAGCCTGTCACGATTAACGGCACGATGCCACTAAACAGTTAGTGGCTCAATATTGCGGGCAGCGATTGGTCTGTGTTTGGCGATCGCTTGTCTTTGCTGTGGAGTCTTGTGGTCATTGAGGGAGAGAGTTCGATGAAAGTATCGGAAGCATTAGCAGAAGCCGTGGCACATTACCGAGAAATAATTGAAACCTATTGTCAGATCGCGGTTCAGTCAGACCTTAGCGAAACCGAAGCCGATCAACTAACCGCCATCCTACAGCAGGCTCAGACAGATTCAGCCCTAAGCCTTTTGCTCGATGAAGCTGATCACCTCCTAGCACACAAACACAACTTAATTGACGAAAGCCGCATTCGCTGGCAACAGCAGCAGCTATACGCAAGGCTAGAAAATCAATGGCTTGATCAACTGCTACAGGATATGCAAGCAACCTCTCGCTCAGAAAAAGCGGCTCTCCAGCAGTACTTACAGGCTCAAGGCGTTTACGCTGGTGCTATTGACGGCGTTTGTGGCCCTCAAATGCAAGCAGCGCTGAAAGCTTTAACCTGCCAGGAAGGGGGCGATTTGCTTTTTGATTGACTGCAAGGGGCAACATTGCCTAGCTAAGCTCAAAGCAGCTCAGCAATGACGACAAAAAAAGAATAAATATGAAAAATTTCATAGGCAGACGCTCAGCCGTACTCAGCCTGCTACTTAGCAAATGCCTTAAACTGAGCGTCACAAATTTCATCCAAATTTCACTAACGAATAAGTGAACCGGAGGATGAAAGCGATGATTACGAATGTCCACCAGTTGCAAAGTTTATACAAAAGTGGGGAACGTAATTTTCGGGGTGTTGACCTCAGCGGCCTGAATTTACAGGGTATACACTTGGTTTCGGCTGACTTTAGCTATGCCAATCTCTCAGGTACAAACCTGGGGCGAGCTGATTTGCGCTGGACAAAACTACGGGGAGCCAACCTGACAAATGCCAGTTGTGAATACAGCAATTTGCGGCGCAGTAGCTTGTGCCATGCGGACTTGACCAATGCCAACCTGTATGCTGCCGATTTACGAGCAGCAAACTTATTTGGCGCCCATCTCAATGGCAGCCGTTTAATCGAGGCTGACCTGTGGGGGGCGATCGCTCCTGATGGTGGCACCGTTTCTTTTGATATGCTTGCAGGCTTTGCTAGCGCACTCGCAGCCGCTGGCTAATGACTGTGGTACCGTCTTCCCGAATTAAAACCGCAGAAATCCAGCGATCGTCTGCTTGTTCAGGGGTTGTGCCAATTTTGAATAGCCCCCCGGCTGAAAGTAGCTCTAGGTTGAGTGGCCGCGCTAAAAAGAAGTCTTCCGCCGTGGTACCTTCATCTAGAGCTGCTCCTAACAACAGGCGATCGCCTAGCGGCTCTTGCACAATGGCATCAAAGTTAAAGGGGGCGGCGACGGCTGCTTGCTCTGGCAACATAATGGTGACATCAGGTGGGTTGTCACCGCTGCTAAGCTGGTTGCGCTCTGACAGAATTTCTTGAGAAACAACCTGGCCTCTGGTAAGCTGCTGCCGCGATCGCACAACTGCTGCTAACGTCAGCGTCCGCCCGTAATTAATACCCGTGCCTTCGATATAGGTAATTGTTTCAGCCGTCAGCGTGGCTCCAGACTGTTCCCAAGACTGCAATTCTAAGCGATAAGTCAGCTGCGGATACTGCTGCCAAAGCTGTTCTAAAGCTTCTGCAAGTTGTTCACGGTCAAACCCATCTGTGTTAGTAAACTCTGGGCTATAAAACTCTATCAGCTCGTCTAAGTCTTGCGCGTTAGCAGCGGTTTCAATTTGCTCTAAAACGGTCGTCAACTCAGGGGGAGCCGTCTCAGGAGGGGCGGCGACTGCCTTGAGGGCTGGCGCACTTCCTAGGGTAAACCCCAATAACAGAACTGAGAGGGTTTGTCCCATGCGGCGAATCATAAAGTCTTCCTCACAACTGGCTGGCGGTCTATGGCACAGGGTGTAGAACCAAGGTAACTCAAATTCAGAGTTTGCCGTAAATTTCTCGGCTGAAATTGACCGTAGCTCGATAGGATCAGAAGCAGAACTCGAATAGGGACGATTCTCGTCCGCAACACCGCATTGAGGGTACTGTTTTGGCTTTATCTTCCACTCGACTACTGGTGGCAGCAAGTGGCACTGGTGGCCATCTGTTTCCGGCGATCGCGACCGCTGAGCAGCTCAGCGACTATCAGATCGAGTGGCTAGGCGTACCCGATCGCTTGGAAACTCAGCTAGTTCCCCAAAAATATCTGCTACACACCATTCGCGTCGGTGGATTTCAAGGTCGCTTAGGCTTAGGCAGCGTGCGCTTGATGACTCAGCTCATGCGAGCCGTGTTCCAGGTGCGACAAATCCTCCAGCAGGGCAAATTTCAAGGTGTTTTTACGACGGGTGGCTACATTTCTGCTCCAGCCATTATTGCGGCTCGTAGCTTAGGTCTGCCCACCATTTTGCATGAGTCGAATGCGCTACCGGGTAAGGTGACCCGCTGGCTGAGTCCCTGGTGTACGACTGTGGCGTTGGGTTTTGATACCGCTTCTAGCCTCTTGCCTCGCACTGATAGTATTTGCGTGGGAACGCCAGTGCGATCGCAATTTTTACAAGCCGCATCAGACTTACAGGAGTTGGCTATTCCTCAAGAGGCTCCGTTAGTCGTCGTGATGGGGGGTAGTCAAGGTGCGGTCGCGGTCAACCAGCTAGTGCGGCAGGCAGCGCCCGCCTGGTTAGACGCAGGGGCTTGGCTGGTGCATTTGACCGGTGATAACGACCCAGAAGTTGATCAACTCTCCCACCCGCACTATATCCATCGTCCTTTTTATGACAATATGGCGGCGCTGTTGCAGCGAGCCGATTTTGCCATTAGTCGAGCTGGAGCAGGTACCCTAACGGAACTCGCCGTTACCCGCACACCCGCAATTTTGATTCCTTATCCGTTTGCTGCTGAAGATCATCAAACCTATAACGCGGCTGTATTTGCGGCGGCTGGTGCTGCGCTGGTCAGTCGTCAATCTGATCTGACGGTTACAGATTTACGCGATCGCGTATTGACTTTACTCAACGATCGAGAGCGCTTGGCGCAGATGGCGCAGGCGGCTGGGGATTTAGCTATTACTGATAGTGCTGAGCGCTTAGCCAAGCTGGTGCGAGAAGTTGTTCAAATTCACTCAACCAAAAGCAATTAACTGGTCTGCTGGTGATGACGGTAGCTAGCTAATTGACGACCTGAGCGCCATGACTACGGGGATCTTCTTGCCCAACGGTAGGGCTGAATGCAGGCTTGTCTAATTCCGATATGCGCCCGCTGGTACGAGCATGGGGTAAAACTTGATGATTCAAAAGGGCTTCTAAGTTTTCAGCAATAATCAGCCGTGGCTGTTCGCCAATAGCGCTACCTAAGCTTTCGCCAGCGCTGTCTAAGTAGACAAAGTGAGGAATACCATCAACCCGGTAATGCAGCATTTCTGGCAACCATTTGCTGTTGTCTACATTCAACATGACAAAGTTAACGCGATCGCCATACTCATTCTTCAGCGTCTGCAAATCTTCTGCCATTGCCTGACAGCTTGTACACCAGTTGGCATAAAACTCCATAAAGGTAGGCTTTTGATTGGTTAGCGCCGTTTCTAGAGGAATAGTAGCCTCTGCCATTTCGCTGAGTGAAGCTGAAGGTGTGCGGGTCTGAAAGCCCAGAACAACAGCAACCGTTAGCATAGTGGCGGTTACCACAATGACCAGATTGCGCAATTGTTGCCCCCAAGAAGCCGCCGCTTGCAATTGTTTTGCGGAATCAGAAGAGTCAGCCGCCATAAACTAAAAATATAAACAGGTCTGCTCTATTTAGTTTAACCAACTCTCCTCCTTCAGTTGTGAAAAAACGTGTGACACTCACCTTTCCCAAGCGCTCAGTCCATATGCCAATCACCTATCGATTGGCAAAAGACTTTAACGTAGCCGCCAACATTATCCGCGCCCAAGTGGCTCCCAATCAGATCGGTAAGCTGGTAGTTGAGCTATCCGGCGATATCGATCAGCTCAATGAAGCTATTGAGTGGCTACAGGTACAAGGGATTGGCGTTTCTCTATCAAATCGCGAAATTTTGATTGACGAAGCGATTTGTGTCGATTGCGGTCTTTGTACGGGAGTGTGCCCTACTCAAGCGCTAACACTTGACCCAGAAACTTTTAAGCTAACCTTTATGCGATCGCGCTGTATCGTTTGTGAACAGTGCATTCCAACTTGTCCGGTTCAGGCAATTTCTACTGACCTATGACTAAGCTAACTCAGCGGTTCTGGCTTTCATTTTTGCTGCTGTTTTTGATTTATGCCACGTTTGGCTGGTTTTTGCATGTTTGGCAAGCTTCACAGCTTAGCTGGGCGCTAACCGTTGTTTTTTTGATAGCCAAGGCAGGCATTTTAACCGTTTTTTGGAAGCCGACCCGTGAATTTGTGCTGCTAGGATTTCAGTCTGACATGGGCTATTTCATTATGGTGCTGGTCTTAGCTTCGCTGTTTGTAGCTGCTTTGGTGTGGCTGCAAGTTTTTGTCTATATTTTGATGATGATTGCGGCAGGGCTGCTGGTGCGAGTCGATTTGCTAACGCGCTCGATTGACGATGCAATTGCTTTTGTCGCCCTGCTATTGATTCCAATGCTGGCGCTAGCAGCAAGTTGGCTACCCTTTGCGGTAGAAAGCAGAATTTGGGGATAGGGGGTAGGCCATTTTGAAAACCGTCACAGTCTGCGTGGCAAAATTGCGGTTGCAAGCGATGCTGATGACTAAGGAATTCAACAAGCGTTTAACTGTTGTGCCCCGTGTCGGCCGTGTCACGGGGTTTTTTCATGATTGTGAAAGCGGCTGATGTTTAGCTAGCCAGTCAAGCAGAATCGGATTCACTAACTCAGGAGCTTCGTCTTGCGGACAATGGCCAACGCCGGGCAGGGTGATAAAGTCTTCAACCGCAGAAAACTGCGTTAATTGGCGGCCTAGTTCAACAGGTTCCCAAGGATCAGCTTCCCCCCAAATGCAAAGAACTGGGCTTTTAACTTGAGGTAAAAGGTCTTCAGCTAAAGGGCCTTGAGAGTAGCGAATAAAAGCTAAGAACACGTCAGCCGCACCTGGATCGGTGGCAGGCCGAATGAGATAGTTAACCAGCTCATCGGTAACCGCTTCAGGACGACCGTAAGCCTGACTCAAAATACGGCGAATGACTTTAGGCTGTGCCAGACGAGCAAAGAAAAAGTGCCCCAAGCTTCGATAAGCCAACAATTTCTGTAAAACAGGAGCGCTCCAGCGGCGATGCCAGGGTAAGGTGAGGCGCTTGCGATCGTGCAAAAGCCGTAAAGAACAATCAAGCATAGCAACACCGCAGACCTGATCAGGCGCGATCGCGGCGGCTTGCAACGCCACAATACAGCCAATTGAATTACCCACTAAAAAAGCTGATTCGCCAATGACTTCTCGACAAAAGCTCAGAATCTGCTCACCCCAAGTCTCAAACGTGTAGGCAATAGGTTGATTAGGGGTAGGTTTGGCAGATCCACCAAAGCCAATTAAATCAATCGCATAAACCCGGCAAGCTGCAGCTAAGGTTGGAATGTTTTTGCGCCAGTGATCGCTAGAAGCGCCAAATCCATGAATTAACAAAACAGGCGCTCCTGCTGTACCCGCTTGCTGATAGCGGATAGGAAACGCCTGCCACTGCCAAGTTTTAATTTGAGGAGAATTCAGGAAAGCTGAGGTCATGGGGCGATTGGCAGAGCTACTTTAATATAAGTTTACAATGCCGCCCCAAAATTGCCGGAAATCTGTACTTATTTCGGTAAGGTACACTCAACCGTAATTTTCAAGTTGCAGTCAGCCGTGCCTTTAGTGACATAAGGAACGCCGACCTCGCCGCCCACTTCAATGCCAAACTCTAAAGTGACTTTGTCTACATTGGCTCCGGCTACCTGCTTAAATGCATTCAGCGTGTGGTATGTATAAGCTTTGATAGTACCTTCAATCGCTTGAAAGCTTTGCACAGCAGTTGTTTTCGGGTCGATCTCGCTTACTAATCCACGCGCAGCTCGCATGGTATCTTGCAAAACGCCTTTGTCACCTCGTCCCATTTGCGATCGCGTTTGCTCTACCGGAACCGCCGTCGGTGCTGGGAGCGGTGGCACGATAGCATCGGTCGCCTGAACGTAAATAACGGTACCATCGTCTAGCTGGATGGGAGCTAATTGAGTTGTCATCGTAGTACACACCTGGACAAAGATAAGTAGTTGCCGCTGAGCAGCATCCTTAAAATGCCCATTTACAAGGCTAACTCGCGCCTCCTTGTCGAGCCTGCTGCGCGATCGCCAAAGTCTGTTCAAAGGTCAAAGGGCTATTTGAGGCTTCTGCTGTTTGCATCAACCAGAGTAAATATTCAATGTTGCCTGCTGGCCCTACCAAAGGCGACCAAGTCAAGCCACAATCGCTCCAACCTATAGCTCTTGCTGCTGCCACAACCTGCCAAATAGCCGCCGCCTGGTCTTTAAAGTCCCGGACAACACCTTTTTTACCAATTTTGTCTCGCCCTACCTCAAACTGTGGCTTCACAAGCAGTACCGCCTCTCGCGGAGATTTTAAAAGCTGCCAAAAAGCAGGCAATACTTTGGTCAAAGAGATAAAAGAGACATCCATGACCCCTAAGTCAGGATAATCACTGCCATCTGTATATAAATCTTCCGGTTTTAGGTAGCGAATATTGGTACGTTCGCGCAGCACTACCCGTGGGTCTTGGCGTAACGTCCAGGCAACCTGGCCATACCCTACATCTACGCCATACACTTGTTTCGCGCCTGCCTGTAGCAAACAATCGGTAAAGCCCCCCGTTGAGATACCGCCGTCTAGGCAGACGCGATCGCTGACTGCCAGCGAAAACTCTATTAACGCTTTGGCTAACTTTTCTCCTCCCCTAGAAACAAAAGGAGACTTCTGCTTGAGTTCAATCTCGTCTGCTGCATCAATCAACGTACCGGGTTTATCAATTATTTGTTGATGGACTTTAACCTCACCTGCTCGAATACAGCGCTGAGCCTGCTGTCGCGAATCACAAAGCCCTAAGTCAACCAAAAGTGTATCTAACCGTTGTTTTGCCACCAATCACTACCGTTGAGCTAAAACTTCTAAATCTTGTTTAACCCGATCAATGCCGACTTTAGTCTCCTGTCGATCATAAAGCTCACTTGCTTTGAGCAAATCTGCCACCGCCAGATTGTAATTGCCCAAATTAGCCTGAGCTAATCCTCGATTGTGAAACGCTTCTGCACAGGTCGGTTCTTGTTGAATTACCTGGCTAAATAGCTCGCTAGATTCTCGATATTGACTATGGTTATAGACGTTGCAACCTTGATCAAACCAAGCGATCGCATCAGAGTTCAGCGGTGTAGAGGGCTTTGCGATCGCTGTTAAAGCCAGGACTGCATCAAGCTTAGGCCGAGCGTAAGCGTTGATCATAGCAGTTGCGCCGAAACCCAAAATAGCGGTGACCAGCCCTAGCCAAACCCAAAACTCTGTGGAAACCAAAATATCTGTCATGCTGACAATTACTCAGTTAGCTACCTCTCCGATTATGATACGGGGCTAGCAAAACTTTGAGTTTGATGGAGGCTGCTTGAGGCACACATCATTGAGCGTGCCTGTGAGCAACCCCTGTCTAAAGACCGCATTAGAGAAGCAAATTGCAAAAAATGATGGTCTCTAGCAAGCCCGCCACCTAAATTAGCTTCATCTGATCTTGCTGAGGGGTAAGACCCTTTATCGGTATACCTAATGGATCTCATAAGGCGATCGCCGATCTTTCTCCGTATTCATTCTGAACAGCTTGTGGATAACACGTAAGCAAATCCCGTCATAGCTTTTTCAGTATTATCGACGGACTAAAAAATAGCCGCTAGCAGGGCTTTCAACCTTTGAAAGCCTCAACTGCAGTCTGTTTGAGTGACCCTGCTGCTGCTGAAGCATAAGTTCTATTAAAGAAAAGTCTGCATTCTTTAGCTTTTGGCCAGAGCCAAAAAGCTGAAATTTATTCTGCTAATTAACGGATATCAGTTTTCGTTCGGCCTTAAAGCGTTGAGTCTACAGCATCAATTTCCGGCGACTTCACTTATTTGTATCAGTAAGCTGCGTAAGTACGTCAATAAATACTTAAGTGTAAATCGCTTAATTGACTGGGTTAAAAGCAACAAAAATTCAGCATAAAGTACGAGATATTTTTTAATTGCTAATCACCATACTAAGTTCGTGGAAATCGAGAGTTTTCAGAAATTAAAACTGACTTTTGTTTGAACCAAAAATTCAAAAATAAGCTTCAGAAAGAATTTCTAATTATTTCGGTTTTTCCATCAGATAGTTTCCTGTAGATGACTCCATTACCCTCAAAAGCAGGCATTCAAGGCGATCTGTCTTGGTCTAAATCTCTAGTCAAAGCTTGCTGACTACATCAAAGAAGCCTAATTCTTTCTCGCTTCTTTCTTCCACTTATCGTTTTCAAGACACACAAAGAGAGTCAAAAATGACTAAAACTCGTTGGAAAAAGTATCGCCCACTGATTGCCACTGCTCTTGCAATTGGCGGTACTCTACAAATGGTGGGTGCGGTACTGGCAGATGGTACAGCCGCTGGAACCTCCATTAGCAACACAGCCACGGCTACTTACAACGACCCTAACGATCCAGGGTCAACTCTAACCACTACCTCCAACACCGTAACGGTTGAAGTTGCTGAAGTTGCGGGTATCACTGTTCAAGCCGCAGGTGTTGACGATGTCAACGGTAACACGGTTGATAGAGGTGATGTCCTCTACTACAACTACGTCATTACCAACGTCGGTAACGACACCACCAGCTTCCGCATCCCTAATAGTGCTGATATCACTGGCCCAGGCGTTATTAGCGGCCCAGTTGAGGTAGATCAAGGCGGAGGCTTTACCGCTATTTCCGGTGGATCTCTCGATACAGGTGCAGTACCTCCCGGTGGAACTGTTCAAGTACGTGTTCCTGTCACAGTTGACTCCAACGCTAACCCCAACGACATCATTACCGTACAGCTCGGTAATACCCCTGGTAACGGTCAAAACCAACTTTTCAACACCGATGGTGGCGACGTTTATACCGTCGATTTAGCCAACGGCACTGCAGGCGAAGTAGATGGTGCGCCAGCCAACGGTGTTCGCGAAGCCAGTGATGCCCAACAAATTACGGTAGGCAACGCTTCCCTCACCGTCCCATTAGTGAAATTAGAGAAAGCAATCTCTGAGCAGATTCCTGGCGATCCAAGTATCATTACTGACGACCAGGTTACCTATGAGCTGTCTTTTGAAGTTCAAGACACAGCACCAATAGGTAGTCCAGTTTCACCGGGGCCCCTTTACTCCTTACCCCTCAGCGTAGATGGCGGTACAGCCAATTACGTGTTAGTTTCTGATGCCGTACCGGCTGGTACCGCTCTGACAGGAACACCTGCTGCACCGGCTGGCTGGCAGGTTGTTTACACGGCTGAAGCAACCTCCACCTTGGCTAGCAGCGCCAGATGGTACACCACGCCAGCAGCAGCCTTGTCTGGCACTGGGGCAACAGCCAACATTACTCGCATCGGTTTCGTCAGACAAGTTGCTTCCATTGCTCCCGGCACGACGGTTCAACCCTTCCGTTTCACCGTGGTTACCAGCGGAGTAACAAGTGGCGACAACGTTGCTAACTTGGCTCAAGTCTTTGGTTATTCCGAAGCTGCTAACCCTGGTGATCCGGTTGATCCGAACAAAGTTGTAGCGGATGAATCTGGTGACCAACAGCCCAGCAACTTAAAGGATGGCGAAGACGGGGTTGAACCCACCGATTTTGACCCACCGAGTGATGGTTATATTGACGACGCTACCGACCTCACCAACACAGGTGAAGATACTGGCAAAAACAATACGGGTAGTGGTGATGGTGGTGAAGCGATCGTTCTACAATTTAACGATCCTGTGCAAGCCAGTCTTCTGAACGGCCCGCTAGATGAGCCTGATGCTATTGGCCCAACTAGTGACGAAGACGACTTCACCAACAAATCCGCCTTCGTACCCTCTGCTAGCTCTGTTCCTGGCAGTACCTATAACCCCAGCCCGGTTAACTTTAGCAACTCGGTTCAAAACAACGGTACTGATCCTGGCGACATTACCTTAGTACCAACGCCGCCCGCAACGGCCACTGACCTACCGGATGGCACCCAAGTCACTATCGTTGGCCCCAACGGCAGCACAGCCACCTATGAATGGGATCAGGCCAATGGAGTATTTACAGGTCTGGGGGGTGGCCCAGCTCCAGCTCCTATCACCGTCGTTAACGTTCCGGCAGGACAAGAGGTTGACTATGGTGTTGAGGTTGATCTCCCCGCCAACACGCCGCTTTCTACTGATATCGAGCGTGGGTTCCCAGTACCGATCACAGCGACACTCACCAACGCCGGTGGCTCTGCCAGCAACACCACCATCGATCGCGTTTACACTGGCTTCTTGCAACTGGTGAAGCTATCTCGCATTCTGCAGGGAGATGGCCCTGCTGTCGGTGCTGGTCAGGGCAGCTTCGACTCAACGCCTGCCGTTGATCCAGATGGTGCTGGCCCATTGCCTGCCATTGACCCGAATTCTGCTGTTGCGGATGTACCTCGGACACCGCAACCCGGCAACATCATCGAGTATCGCATTACCTATACCAATATCTCTGAACAGCAGTCGGGTAGCGGCAACGTTGTTCTTACAGCTGATAACGTCATCATCACTGAGGATGGCACCGGGGCCAACGGTAACAACTGGGCACTCGACCAAGACGCAAATGGTGTTATCGATACTAGCAACGTTGTCAACACTGCGAACGATTCTAGAGGCGGTGGCATTGGCTTCTTTAGTGGAGCTAGCGGCTCTACGGCAGCAGCCGATCAGTCAGGCACAACGCAGACATCTGACATCACGAAGTATGTAGACACTATTTCAGGAGTCGTTGGGCCTCAACAGTCAGGCAACTTCACCTTCCAGCGCCGCCTGAACTAAACCCAAACCGTGAAGTGGGGTGATTTGTCACCCCATACAACACGCTTAGTTTGTCACACCTTTCTCCCAATACTTGTTGACTCAATTCGGAAAACCATGACTATGAAACGTTGGATTGTTGGTCTAAGTGCTCTTGCTGTTGCAGGCGTTATCCCCTTTGTTAGCAGCGAACCAGTTCGTGCCCAAATTGCAGAAGTGACGGATGCAATTGTAGAAGCTATTCGTCGTCCTGAAGTGCGTCTAACTTTAAGTGCTGAAAAGCAAGTGCTTGAGCTAGATGCAAACGGTCAAGAAAAAATCAGCTGGGAACAGCTAGAAGGTCAGGTCAAAGTTCAGCCCGGTGACGTTCTCCGTTACACCGTAGATGGCGCTAATTCAGGCGATCTAGAAGCTACCAATCTAGTGATTACCCAGCCTGTTCCCACGCAAACGACCTACATTTTAGATTCCGCTGCTGGCAACAATGGGGCTGAACTGACCTATAGCATTGATAATGGTCAAACTTTTGTGGCAGAGCCCATGGTTGAAGTGACCTTAGCCGATGGCACGGTAGAGTTGCAGCCCGCCCCAGCTGAAGCCTACACCCATGTCAAATGGGATTTTGCTGATTCCCTCACTGCTGCTGAAACGGTCAAGGTTACTTACGAAGTCACCGTGGACTAAGGCTGTTGTCATCAGGTTGGGTAACTAATTTGCCCAACCTGGTGCTCATCAACACTGAGCATGATGCATAACGCTCCAAATCGCACCTGCCGCATCTGCCCAAGCTTTAATCTCAAGCTTGTCAATTAATTCCCAATCATTTTTGATCTCTGGCTGACTTACCCCTGAGGCAGTCGCCTCAGGGGATTTTTGTGCCCACATGCTTTTCCTTTGTTTGGCCTAAGGGAATCTGCGGAGAATCCGAATCATACATGAAACGCCCAAAACATTACTCCAAGCGACATAAACGCCTTTGGCTGCGAAGCTTAGCTGCTATGGCCATAGTTGGCAGCTTACTCCACGGGTCTACGACCAGCCTAGCCCAGCTCAGTCCAGTTACCGAACCCATTCAAAACCAAGCAGCTTACAGCTATCGCGATCCAGCCAATGGTTATACATTCACAGGCGTTTCAGGTGGTACGGCGCTAACGTCTACTGCCCTGGTAGATCCGCTAGGCCAGATTTTGGGATGTGATGGTAATCCATTACCTAACTATGCGGGATTCTCTATCGCTCTTTATGAGCCTGATGCCTCAGGCATTGAGTTGGGTAACTTGCTGACTCTCACGCCTACTGAGTTTCCTGACATAACGGGTAACGGCGTGGCTGGTGGCAAAGCGCCTAACGTCGATAACGTCAACCCCTTCTCTTTAACAAACGCGGATGCCGGTCAATACAACTTTCTCTTCGACCCCGATGCGAATTTAATCAGCCCTGTTAATGCTGGATTGCAGCAAACCAGTGTGGGTGCCCAATACATTCTGGTGGTGCGATCGCCCAGTGATTCTGGCTTGCCAGAGCGGCGTGTGCTTCTGGAAATTCTTAACAGTACTGGTGGGGTCAACAACAGCATTGTCCGCTATCGAGCTACTGCCTTGGATGGTCAACCTCTCTCTGCAACGGGTGGCATTCAGGTGACAGACACGGTTGTCGAAGTGCTTAACGCCGAAACGCAGGGGCTGAATCTTTTCTCTCTGGCTTTGGGGGTGATGCTGTGCAAAAACAATCAGCTAGAGATCACCAAAACCGCCGATCGCGCTGCAGCTCAACCTGGAGATACTGCTGTTTATCGCTTGACGCTGCGCAACTTGTCAGAGGTGCCGCTTGATGCTGTTAGTGCTTCAGACCAGCTTCCTTTCGGCTTTCGCTTTCTGCCAGAATCAGTGCGCGGCGAAATCAATGGCCAAATAGTGCCCATTGAAGCAACTGCCAGTAGAGACGGACACACCGTAGTCTTTTCTACTCCAGTTCAGCTTCCGACAAACGGCGTTCTCAACCTTGTCTACGCTTTGCAAATTACGCCAGATGCTCGACGGGGGACAGGTCGAAATTCAGCGATCGCCAATGCCGCACGCACTGACAATGATTTTGTTTTGCAAGATGGCCCCGTTAGCCATTTGATGCGACTTGAAGCGGGGATTCTTTCTGACTGCGGTACGCTGATTGGCCGCGTATTTGTAGACAAAAACTTTGACGGCGAACAACAACCGGGTGAACCAGGTCTGCCCAATGCGGTGGTTTTTTTGGATGATGGCAACCGCATTGTAACCGATGCTAACGGACTGTTCTCTGTAGCCAATATGCTGCCAGGTCGGCGTTCTGGAACGCTTGACCTTAGCAGTTTGCCTGGATACACACTGGCTCCCAACCTGTATGTTCGGGAGCGCAATAGCCAGTCACGCCTGGTCAATTTGGCTCCGGGTGGCATGGTGCGCATGAATTTCGCGGTTACACCCGCTGCTCAACAGGAGGCTCAATAATGTCACGCCAGCAAAACAAACATGCTCGGCTGGGTGCTGGCCTAATGGCAACCGTCACAGGCGGCGTTGGCATGTTCACTTCGCTCCAACCCGCTTTTGCCGAGGCGCTGGAGGCTACTCCTCAACAAGAAGCCCAGCAAAACAATGCGCAACTCACTGCCGATGCGGGACAAGTGACCTTACCGGGTAACAGCGTTACTACCACCCTTGGCGGTGAAACGGGTGTGCAGTTTAGTAACTCTCAAACTAATCAGTTCTCAGAAATCCGAGAGGAAACCACGGCAGCCACTGCCACTAACCTTGGATCACAAGCTGCGATCGCAGTTGAGGCTGATGCCAGCGCTGGCCGCTTTGCTAACGAAGCGACGGTTTCCCAAGGCCGTGCTGATGAACTCAATTTGGTTGAAAGGGTAGAAACCACACCATCCACCGCAGATGAAGCGTCTGAAGTATCTCCTGCATCTCGCTTTAATGCCAGTCAGGTGCAAATTCTAACACCAACTGTTGGCAGCATTTTGGATGTACCCGCAGCCACAGTAATTTTGCAGTACCCCAGTGGGGCAACTGTGCAGCTACGGGTCAATGACTCGGTGGTGAATACAGAGTTAATTGGTCGTACGGAAACCAACGCCGAAACCGGACTGGTGACTGAAACTTGGTACGGAGTGTCACTAAAATCGGGTGTCAACCAAATTACAGTGACGGCCCAAGGAGATAGCACTCCCCTGACTGCGGTTGAGGTACAGGTACGGGGTGCCCCTACGGAGTTGACAGTTGGGACACGGCAAGCAGAAGTCGCTGCCGATGGCCGATCAACCGTTACGGTGCAGGGTGAACTCCTTGACGAAAACGGCAATCGTTCTACCTGGGATGCGGTGGTTACCCTTACCGCCAGTGATGGAGAGTTTGTAAGTGCTGACTATTCACCGGATACGCCTGGATTTCAGGTACAAGCTCAGAATGGGTATTTCACCGCAGAGTTAAAGTCTTCTCTGGAAGCTCATTTGGTTCAGCTACAGGCCGTCAGCAATACCCTGATAGCTTTTGGTCAGGTGCAGTTTGTGACGCAACAACGCCCTACTTTGGTGAGTGGGGTTGTCGATCTGAGTTTTGGGGCTCGTGGCACGAATTTCTACAGCAGCTATCGCGACTTTTTGCCTGCTGATGGTGACAATCGTTATGAACTTGATCTCGACGCTGCTGTATTCGCAACAGGCAGTATTGGGGAGTGGCTCTTTACTGGAGCTTATAACAGCGATCGCCCCCTCAATGAAGACTGTGCGGGCAATGTTTCGCTATTTCGGCAAGACAGCAACTGCGATAACAAATATCCAGTCTATGGTGACGATTCCCAACGGGATGTAATCGCCCCTTCTATTGACAACCTTTACTTACGATTAGAGCGAACGTCTCCCGTATTAGGTGCTGGCAGTGACTACGTCATGTGGGGAGACTACAGCACTGAAGAGTTCTCCAACGCCTCTCAGCTTTTCACCGCTACCAATCGTCAACTTCATGGCTTCAAGTTCAACTACAACCTGGGCGATTTGGCGCTGACGGGCTTTTACGGAAACAATATTGAAGGCTTTCAGCGAGACACGATCGCCCCTGACGGAACCAGCGGCAACTACTTTCTCTCCCGCCGCCTGATTGTTCCTGGTAGCGAAAGCATTTTTATTGAATTTGAAGAACTCGATCGCCCCGGCACTGTGGTTGAACGACAGCAAGTGTTTCGCGGTAGTGACTACGAAATTGACTACGATCGCGGTACAGTTCTCTTTCGCGACGCCATCTTGCGTACGGCTGTAGATGATTTTGGTCAAGTTTTGGTACGCCGCATCGTTGCAACCTATCAGTATGAAAGCCAAGGCGAAAGCACTAATATTATTGGCGGCAGAATACAATACAACCTCGATCGCACGCTCAACCAATCTAGCTGGATTGGTGCGAGCTATCTACAAGAAAATCAGGGCAACCGCGAGTTTGAACTCATGGGTGCCGATGCCCAAATTTCCTTTGGCGACACCACCAGACTGATTGCCGAATATGCTTACTCGTCTAGCGACTTTGACTTGTCGGGGCCAATCAGTGGTTCGGCTTATCGCGTTGAACTAGATGGCTCAGTTTCTGACTGGCTACAAGGTCGGGCTTACTATCGCCATACCGACCCTGGCTTTAATAATCAGGCTACAACCAGCTTTACACCGGGGCAAACTCGCTATGGAGCGCAAATCAACGCCCGGATTGCA
Source organism: Almyronema sp. (assembly GCF_052168255.1). Lineage (NCBI taxonomy): Bacteria > Bacillati > Cyanobacteriota > Cyanophyceae > Nodosilineales > Nodosilineaceae > Almyronema > Almyronema sp. The sequence goes on from NZ_JBQLZL010000067.1 coordinate 57,068, forward strand.
GATGACACTGCGCTGCGGCTACAGTTCGATCAAGAAAATAATGAAGGTACCGCTCCCCGACCGCTACTCACGCTAGCAGACTTGCTTACACCTGGTAGTTCTCCCTTACCGGGTAGCCGGGTAGACAACTCTCTGACAACTTATTCGGTTGGTTTATCTCAACGGCTGGGTGACAGCAACTTAGAACTAGACTGGATTCACCGCGATCGCATCGATCGTGCTGCCATCGATCGCCTAACTGCTAATTCAGATCAAATTCGCACTCGTCTTTCGACTAATCTGGGCAACAACACTACTGTTTATGCCCAAAACGAACTCAACCTTTCTTCAGAGAGTGACCCCCTTTATCCTAACCGCACTCTATTTGGTATGAACTGGCAGCTAATGCCAGGAATTTCGTTGGGTGTCAATCAAATTTTCTTTGGCGATGGCGGTCTAAACTATCGCGACTCTATTACGACGGTTGACCTCTCAGGCGAATACAACTTAAGCGCGGATACAACCATTCACGGTCGCTTTTCGGTGATTGAAGGGCAGCAAATTGGTGGTGCTATAGGGTTTGACCAAGGCTTTACATTGGCTCCTGGTCTGCGTTTAGATTTGGCTTACGAGCATATCTTTAATAATCTCTATGGTTCTACTGCGGCCGGAGCTACCTTTGCCCAACCCTTTGCAGTCGGCTCTGGAGCTTCTGCCCTTCAGCTAACTAACGGCGATAGCTTCAGCATTGGTCTGGCTTATACAGACAACCCGGATTATCAAGCTAATGCCCGCCTAGAACACCGCACCTCATCTCAAGGATCAAACACAGTCTTCACAGCTTCTGCTTTAGGCCGCCTGACCCCTGCCGTTAGCGCTCTCTTCAACTACGAGTGGGCTAGTGCTGCTAATCAAGGGCTTGAGGGACTTAATGGTTCTAGCACCCTCAAGCTAGGGCTGGCTTATCGCGATCCGAACGACGATCGCTTTAATGCTTTGTTGCGCTACGAGCATCGGATCAATCCTTCTAGCTTGCCTACGAATCTTCTTTTCGGCTCCGACATTAACTCTGAGGAACACTTGCTTTCGGCTGAGGCCATCTATGCCCCCAACTGGCAGTGGGAGCTTTATGGCAAGTATGCCTTCCGTAATAGTTCAACCCGTATTGGTGGTGCTGTAGGAGATGTCGTAGTCGATGAATTTAGTTCTACTAACGCTGTGCACTTGGCACAGATACGAGCCACTTATCGCTTTGGCTACGACTGGGATTTGACGGCTGAAGCACGCTGGATTGGCAGCAGTGGTTATAGCGAATTTGGTGGAGCTTTGGAATTGGGGTATTACATGACGCCAGATCTCCGTCTCTACACGGGCTATAGCTTTGGTGGAGCCAACGATCGCGATTTTACTGGCAGCGATCGCTCAGCTAGCGGTCTTTATGTGGGTATTACAGCCAAGCTTAATAACTTGTTTGATGGTTTTGGTTCACAGCCCGTCATCCAACCTGTTTCTGCCGTTGAAACCGCTACCAATGAATAACCAAATCTAGCGCTGTTACCGAAACAAGCAACTCACCTGACTTCTGCGCATTCCCTCAAACGCAAAACTATGAAACGGTTTCAACTATTAAAAACGTTACTTTTAGCTGGTTTGGCTACAGGATTGGCAACACCGCTGGCGATCGCCGACAATGTCAGCTCTACGGAAGATTTACCCGTACTGCGTGTAACAGTGAATAGCTCATCGGATGGCCCAGTTGCTGCTGATGCCGAACTGACATTGCGAGAAGCTATCAGCCTCAGCAATGGAATACTGACACTTGAACAGCTCAGCGCTGCCGAAAAAGCTCAAGTTGAAAGGTTAGCGGCTGGCGATCGCCCTGAAATTACTTTTAACCTTCCTACCACGACACCGATTACGCTAACCGATCTGTTGCCTGAAATTACACGACCCACCTTACTAATTGACGGCAGCACCCAGCCAGGTTATGGGTCAGGGGCAGTTGAGGCAAACACCCCACCTCCAGCAGTAGCCATTACAACAGCGGCAACCTCAGGCGTATTTCGAGGGTTGACAATCGTGGCTGACAACGTCACGGTACGAGGACTGAGTCTCTATGGTTTTACAACCCAGAACTGGGGCGATGAAGCAATTTTGCCAGCAGATATTTTGGTTGCCCATCGCCTGCCCCCTCCTGATACAAGCACACAGTACCTGCCCAATAGCGATTCACCATTTAACGACGAGAATATTCCACCTCAAGGAGTCGTCATTGAGCAAAATTGGCTAGGCATATCGCCGACTGGAGAACCCGCTACGATTCCTTCAGCTTTTGGCGTATACATTCTGCAAGGTATCGATACAGTGGTGCAGCAGAACTTCATTGCCGCCCATAGTGGCAGCGGTGTGATTACTTCGGTGCGAGCAACTGGGCTGGAAATTTCTGAAAATCAATTTACTGATAATGGGTCGCGGGGAATGCCAGATGCAATTCGGCTAGAAGGGGAAGTAGCCGGAACTCAGATCAGGCAAAACGAAATTTATCGCAGCTATGGCAGCGGTGTTTTTCTGTTTAAGACGAGCGGTGCCGTCACGATTCAGGCCAATCAGCTAGAAGCGAACGGCCAGCGACTAGAGCAAGCGGCCATCTACCTTATGGGTAACGATCATCAGGTGATTGATAACGTGATTCGTCAGCAAAATGGGCCGGGGGTGGTCGTTGCCGCTTATCCCCAAAGCGATCGCAATCAGATTCTCCACAATCGCTTTGAGGCTATTAAGGGGCTTAGTATTGACCTCACAGCCCGTCGCCAAACGGGAGAAACCCACTATCAGCGGGGTGATGGCCCCAATCCACTTCGCAATTCCCGCAACCGTCGGCAAGATACCGCTAACAATGCAATCAATGCTCCTCAATTTTTGAGTAGAGACTTTCTCATTCGCAACGGGCAAGTGATCTTGGACGGTGTTGCTGACCCCGGCTCAGTAATAGAACTCTACCTTAGTCAGGGTACAACTGAGGATTTTGGGCCGTTGAGCGAACCTGTGGCCACTATCCAAACCGATGAACAAGGGCGTTTTAGCTACACCGCTACCAATCTACAACCAGGCGATACCTTTAGCGCCATTGCCACTGACCCTCGCTATGGCACGTCAGAACCTGCTCGCAATGCAACCATACGGCTTTTGGCCGAGCTGGGTACAGCCGATTACTAATTGAGCCGTGTCTCCTCCCTAAGGGAACTGGCTTGGTAATTTGCTCTGCGATCGCCCATGAGGAAAATTTTGTCAAAACCGCTGTTTAGTCCCTTCATCCCTAAAAGACCTATGCAATCTCTATTTAAAGACTTACAGGGAACTAACCATCGCCAGCAGTCTAAATTTATCGTAGTGAAAAAAGCGCTGAGCCTAGCCGGAACTCTCTTAGTTTCTGGGAGTCTGATTCCTTCGCAGCTGTTGTTCCCCATACAGACAGCCTATGCCCAAGACGCATCTGCTTGTCCAGTAGTCGGCAAAGACGGGACAGGTACGATTAGTGGTATTGTCAACACCTATTATGCAGGAGCTTCAGAAACTGTTGTTGCTGCTGGTGTAACTTCCATCCCTGTAGGGGCTATTAATCCCAATGGCAACCAAACGCCGATCCAAAAAGGCGACCTGTTGATCGTCATTCAAATGCAGGATGCTGACATCAACTCTACCAACACGGATGCTTATGGAGATGGAGTGGGTGGAGATGTGTCTAGCGATACCAGTATCGCACCACCAGCTTTAGGGGCAAGTGGCTACACCAGCTTGAACAACACTGGGCTGTACGAATATGTGATTGCAGATGGGCCGATAAGCGGTGGGTCAATACCCATTCAAGGGACTACCCAGTACTCATACCGAAACCAGACAGCTACGGCTACCCACGGACAGCGCACTTACCAAGTTGTTCGTGTACCTCAGTATTCGAGTGCTACGGTAACAGGCACGCTAACTACGGCTGCTCAATGGAACGGTGCCTCTGGCGGTATTGTGGCTGTCGATGTGGCCCAGCAGCTCACATTCGCCCCTGGTAGTGTGGTTGATGTGAACGGGTTAGGGTTTCGGGGAGGCGGTTCTAACCCTAATGGTGATGCTGATAACGACAACGGAGGTTCTCAATCTCCCTCTCCCTTCCGCACAACCAGTCAGGGTTTGAATCAGGGGATTGATGCCCCTAAGGGCGAAGGAATTGCGGGTACACCCCGAATCGTTTCAATACAGCCTTTTGGGGCGTTTAATGTACGTTCATCCACAGTCACTACTGATCTGGGTGCGGCTAACTACCCCAATGGCGATGAAGGCAGGGGAGCACCCGGCAATGCTGGCGGCGGCGGCAACGAACACAACTCTGGTGGAGGTGGAGGCGCTAATGGCGGTAATGGCGGTAGAGGCGGCAGATCCTATAATGGTCACGCTCAAGCTGGTAGAACACCGCCTCAGTATGATGTCTATGTAGGCGGCTTTGGTGGTAAAGCCTTGTCAGCTGACCCTTTGCGCCTGATGTTAGGCGGCGGCGGCGGCGCAGGTGATACTAACGACCAGGCTAAACCTTCTGGTGCTGGGGGTGGGGGTGGCGGCATGGTGATCATCCGCGCTGGCAGCATTAGTGGCAATGGTGTGGTCAATGCTAGAGGCGCAGACGGTATTGATAGTCCTGCAGGTTCTTTGCCAGATGCTGGCGGTGGGGGCGGAGCTGGCGGTACTGTCTTAGTGGCAACTGCCTCTGGCAATGTCGGTGGTTTAACAGTTAATGCGGCGGGTGGCGTTGGTGGCGACTTAAATGAGAATAATACTGTCGAGCTGGATGGCCCAGGCGGTGGCGGCGGCGGTGGTGTCGTTTATGCGACAGGCGGTATTACTGCTAATTTAGGTGGCGGTTCGTCAGGAATCGTTACCAACAATACCGGATCTCGTAACAACACTTCTAATGGTGCGACTGCTGGAACTGCAGGGGTTGTTCAACAAGTTAGTTTGACAGACTTGACTACAAGTATTGCTGGAAGTGTTAATACTTGCTTTGACTACGGTGATGCTCCTGACAGTTATGGTACCGACAAATTGGCAGGTAACAGTGGTAACAGCGACCCGGTTGGCCCCAGTCATACAGTTGTCAGCGGTATCTATTTGGGAACTACCCCGCCCGACCGCGAGGCTGATGCTGCTAAGCCGCTAGACGGTAGTGGGGATGGCGCTGAAGATGATGGCATTACCCTACCAACCCTCACAGATGGAGACACGAGTTACACTCTTCCTGCAAACAGGATTGTGGCTACAGGAACGGGGACACTCCATGCCTGGGTGGACTTTAACAATAACAACACTTTTGAATCGGGTGAGTATAAAAGTGTTGCCATCAATGCAGGGACGCCAGCAGGCGATTTGACCTGGAGTGGTATCGTCGTCAATGGTAGCCCCGATAGCATCACCTATGCCCGTTTTCGCTTCACTTCCGACCCTAGCCTCAATGCTAATACACCCGGTGGGGCTGCTAGCGATGGTGAGGTGGAAGACTATCAGGTTGCGATCGCACCTTCACCTTCAACGGGTGGTTCAGTCTGTATATCGCCTTCGTCATCTACGTTCAATACTGCTAACTATTCTTACAACACGCCGCTCCAGAATTCGCAGCCGCTGTCATTTTTCAACGGCACTATGAATTTCAGTGCTTTTCTGAGTGGGAGTGGTACTTGGGCTAATGGCGTACAGGTACAGGCTGATGGCTTCATCGGTGACTACCTATACTTACAACCGCAAACTGTGCCTGACTATATTCCTACCAACAATGAGGCTACCTACGTTTTATCCTTTCCCACGCCGCTAACCAGCTTTTCAATGATAGGCAGTGGTTTGAATAGCAGCGACGGGACTACTATTTTTGCTAGCTATCAAGGCACTCCCATTCAAATTACGGCAGCAAACTTCAGCAACCTCAGTCCTGGTATGACGCTCAAAGATACCAATGGCGATGGCCAAAGTGACACAGTCGTCAGCAGTAGTACAACTGGGGGCACGGATGTCAATTCCAATACCTACACCCTGACGATTTCCGTCCCTGTCGATAACATCACCATTATTTCAGGTAAGGATGAGGTCGGTAACAATAGTACAGCTACGATTGGTCTGCATACTTTTCAATACTGCTATGAGGCAGCTCCTCCTGCTACTGACCCTGGCTTACGACTGGTGAAGCGGATTACAGCGATCAACGGCGATCGCAGCCAAAATCCCAACGACAGCACTCCCCTCAACACGGTTGTTGCTGATCCTAACAGTGCTGATGATGACGATCCGGGTTGGCCTAGCGGCTTCTTGTTAGGCCAAATCAATGCAGGTGTGGTCAAGCCAGATGATGAACTGGAGTACACCATCTATTTTCTGTCAAGCGGTACCACTGATATTAGAAAAGTGAATATCTGTGATTTGGTACCTACGTACACTACTTACGTGGCAGGCAGCGGTGAACTCACCTTTGGCACCAATGCGCCAGTCTCATGGGATGACAGCCGCAATACTGACGAAGGGGAATACTTTGCCCCTAACACAACTGTGGCGCACTCTGATGTGCCTGGGGTTGGGATTTGTCGGGCTGATCGTAACAGCGGCCAGGATTTTCCCAGCACTGAAAACAGTAATGGAGCGTTGTGGGTACAAGTGGATAAAATTAATACGCCTCTGTCGGCTGGAGTTTATGGTTATATCCGTTTTCGAGTCACAGTAGACTAAGTTTCAGCCATGAGCTATTTAAGCTTTGCGTGTTTTCCGCGTCATTACTCACGCCTGCTCTATGTAATATTTGCAGCCTTTTACAGGTTTAAAGTCCTTCATAATTCGGCAATTTTTACGAGTAATAAGCTATAAAAGCCGGGAAAATTAAGAATAAAGGCATTTTCTTAGCGCGATCGCCCACTAACAAGCTCTAGATTCTGCGATCGCCTGTAATTACAGTTTTTCAAAACCCAGTCAGTTAGCTAATGGCTCCTTAACCGTAAGCCGAACTTGTGCGCTGACAAATTCTTTTAGCCCTTAACACTGCCCTGCAATTAGTTACTAGATTTGTGGTGATATCCAATGAATTCAACTCAAGAGGCATCTTCCCGTAAAACACGGCTCAACCGCTACACCCGTTTGTTCCTACTGCTAAGTCTTTTCACAGGTGGTACCTTACTAGGAATGCTCCCTGCTCTAGCTGGAACATTAGCAGGGGTTGAAATTCGCAACACGGCTGTAGGTTCATTCGAAGACCCTAACAATCCGGGTAATCTTCAGCAGGTCACTTCTAACGAAGTTATTGTCACTGTGGCTGAAGTGGCCGGTATTACGGTAACGAGCACAGGTACGGTTGAAGCGGCTAGTGGTGTCACCGGAGCAGGGCCTAGCCAGGGAGATGGAACGTTTAACCCTGAAGATGTAGTGTACTTTACCTACACCCTCACCAACGTAGGTAATGATCCTACTCAGTTTTTCATTCCAGATGCACCAGCTTCTATCAGTGGCGGCACCCAGCAAGGAGCCATCGAAATTGTTGCTTATGACCCTGATGGTGCCAATGGAGCTACAGCCGCAACCGATCTGAGCGGTTCCCCTATCAGCGTTCCCTCAGGGGGTGTGAGTACGGGTGATGCGGCTGCTCTAGGGCTACCGAATGGTTCAATTCCTCCAGGTGGAACGGTGACGATTCGTGTGCCAGTAAAACTGAATTCAACCTTGAATGCTGGTGATACGGTCACTGTTGTTATTGGCGACACCACCCCAGTAGGTGATCAAAACCAACCTTACAGCGATGGAGGTGTTAATCGTGACGTTTATACACAAGACAACCAAAATGGTGACACGGTAGATATCCCCGCCACAGCCACCGTTGAGCAAGAAACAGCTAATGCTCCAATCAACGGAGAGCGGGAAGCAAGCGCTAGCCAAGATTTGACCGTAGGAGCTACAGCAGTTGCTGTCTCTGACTATGGTGATGCGCCTGACAGCTACGGCGATGCTAGCCACACTCTACCTAATACACCCACCGTTTATCTAGGTAGTACCTTACCGGATGGCGAAAGCGACACCCAGTTAGGGGGTGATGGTGGGGTTGGTGCCGATGGGGATGACACAGATGGCACTGACGATGATGACGGTGTTACCCGTAGTGGGAGTGACTTGCAAGGGCAGGTATTCACCGCTGGTTCTACTGTTACCTTAGACATTGCTACCACAGGTAGCGGCAATCTCAGTGCCTGGGTCGATTGGAATGCCAACGGTACCTTTGAAAGTGGTGAAGCGATCGCCCTCGATATCACTGACGGTGGGGCTAATGATGCTGATGGCACGGCTAACAATGTTATTGAGCTAAGCGTCAATGTCCCCAGTAATGCTAGCCTTGGCGAAACTTATGCTCGCTTCCGATATGGCACAGATACAGGACTTGGCCCTACCGGGGCTGCCAGCGCAGGTGAAGTCGAAGACTATCAAATCACTATAAATTCCTCTACCCCTATCATCAGCGGTCGCATCTTCGAAGATATCAACTATGGGGGCGGCGCAGGTCGTAACTATACTACGGCTAACGCCGCTTACAGCGCAGCAGACGTAGGTACTCAAGCCACAATCGAACTGCGTGATTCTGACGGAACGAATTGCGGTAGCAATGTTATCAGCAACCCCGTTACAGCCAATGCCACCACAGGTGCTTTTAGTTTTACAGGTCTGTATTCTGGTTCTCTACAACCTAACACTGCCTACTGTATTCGGGTTGTCAATGACACGGTTAAGTCTAATCGCCCCAGCAACAGTACAGGGCAACAAATTATTCCGGTGCAAACTTTCCGTACAGAGTCCCCTAGCGGTACGGGTAGTCTGACAGCCATTACCAACGAAGTCGGTGGACGTTTTCCTGCCGACCAAGATACTCCAGCCTACAACTTTGATGCTACACCTGGCGGACAGACAACACAGTCTTGGTCTATTGTTCGTATGCCTGCTACGGGGGGTGTCAGTGGGATCGACTTTGGCTTTAACTTTGACACGGTTGTCAACACAAGAACCAGTGGTCAAGGTAGCCTAGAGCAGTTCATTCGTAATAGCAACGAACTGGATAATACCAACCTGGTGCAAGCAGGGCAAACAGCCGGAAAAGAAGTCTCTATTTTCATGATTCCGACAGCCCAACTTACCAATGGAGTTGCGGTTATCCAGCCTACGGCTAACTTTAGCGCCATCACTGATGATGACACGACCATTGATGGCACTACCCAGACTAGCAACATCGGCGATAGTAACGCTGGCAGCTTTGGCTACATCGGCCCTGTTGGAACGGGGGCTGACAACATCGAAGGCACAGGCGATGAACCCACGCTATCGGGACTTAATAGACCTGAAGTTGAAATTAGAGGTCAAAACTCCAGAGCCATTGGTCTTGACTTACAAGGCAACAACGAAACCATAAGAGGCATCTCAATTTACGGCTATGGAGACAGTACAGGCCCCTTAGCTGGAGACATTGTTGTACGTGGTACAGGAGCTTTGATTGAAGACAACTTAATTGGTACGCCGGCAACGAGTCTAAGTGACCCAGGTGCAGGTACCCGTTCTAATGCAGCCCATGTCTATCTCAATGCCAACTCTGAATCTACGATTCAAAACAACATCATTGCCTACAGTGGTCGCCGAGGTATTTTTAGTACCGAATCTGCCAACGTTGTTACGACTATTACTGGTAACGAAATTCTGAGCAATAACCGCACTCTCAACTATGAAGGCGGAGGGATTGAGTTTACTAGCTTTGCTGGAAACTTTGGTGTACCCGCGGGTACTGTCACCAGTCCACAGGGCATCATCAGTGGCAACTTGATTACCGGGCATTCTGCTGGAATTGAGGGGGCTGACTGCGGTCTTGAGTTTAACGGCACTACCAATGCCTCAATGACGGTCATTGATAATACCTTTAGTGACAACTGGAATGGCATCTGTGGCTATACATTCAAAACGCCTAACCCTCACGATAATGCTGTGACAATTCAAAACAACGTTATCAAAGAGAATGATGGCCCTGGCATTGGTATTACTCGTCTGCGCGGATTTACCATCACTCGTAACTCTATCTATGACAATGGCGGACTAGGAATTGATCTAGATGCCGGAGCAAATGATGGCGCTTATGTGAGTGTTCAAGATGGCCCAGGAAACGATGCGATCGACTATCCGGTTATCACTTCTACTACGTTAAGTGCAGGTACGCTACAGGTTGAGGGCTTTGTGGGTAGCAATCCGGCTGGTAGCCCCACTTTTGCCAATACTTTGCTGGAATTCTTTATTGCCGATAACGATCCGGCTGATCAAGACGGTGAAGTCGTTGTGGGCGATGGATTGAATGTGCCTCACGGCGAAGGCCGCACCTACCTGGGGAGCTGCCTCGCTGATGGTAATGGCTTGTTTAGCTGTAGCTTTAGCAATGCGGGCACGCTGGGGCTGACAGATCCCAATAACATTACCGCGACAACTACTGATAGCAATAACTACACCTCCCAATTTGGCGCAATCATTACACCTCCGGTCGCTAGTAATCCAGCTTTAACTCTGGTGAAACGGCTGACGGCTATCAATGGTATACCCATCTCCAGCACCGTGGATGATGTCTATGACAACCCTGCCACAACTGCAGCAGACGAGTCACAATTTGATAACCATCCCTATTGGCCAGCCCCGCTTGATGGTTCTACCAATATCAGCACTTATTTAGCTGGAGATATTAGTCGTAGTGACATCCAGCCGGGTGATGAGTTGGAATATACAATTTACTTCCTCTCTAATGGTGATGCCCCTCTGACAAACCTGAATATTTGTGACATGGTGCCAACCTACACTACTTATGTACCAGGCTCTATGACATTGCAATTGGGTAGCGATCCGAGTGCAACATCATTGTCTGATACGGGCTTGGATACGGATGCGGGAGAATTCTTCACGAGCGGTAATTTGCCTAGCATTCCTTGCCCTAATCCTACTAACGATAACGGCGCAGTTGTATTCACTCTTGTGGAAGCCCCTGCTACTTTGCCGAATGCTACCAGTGCAGGCAACCCTAACAACTCTTATGGATATGTACGTTTTCGGGTGCAAGTAGATAGCACTCAACTTCCCTAGATAGCTGGTTGCGATCGCTTGTCTAGCGGCTGATGCTAACGTTGGTAAGTTCAAAGCAACCCAGGTACGCTATCTATAGGACTTGGAAGGTTGTTGAGGCTTGATTCCTCTCTGGTCACTTTTGACCGGAGAGGGATTATAGGGAGATTTTTCTGCCGAAGGCCACATTCCCACAGTTGCTGATGGCAGCAAGGCTGAAAGCTCTTTTAGCGGTGCCCTGTAAGCAAAAAAATCCACAAGGCTATTTGTCCCCAGTCTCTGCGGCTGGGGATTTTGCGTGAATCAGTTCTCTCCCCCTTCTATCAAACTGGGGGACAACCCTTTGATTTGTCGTCGGCTCAGAGCGTAAACTCGCTGGATTTTTTCCAGTCTGGAAAAAAAGGCTATAGCTGTAGCCGCCAGCGTTAAGAGACTCAAATGGCTGCAAGCCTCTGACAGCAAAGCTTTTCTTCTGCCCTTAGCTTTCTAACTTAGCTGTAATCCATCGGAGGCAGCAACCAGGAGAAAACTAAGGGCTAGCAGCTAAAGCCTTTAAAACCGTGTCATGAATGGTACCATTGCTCACTACTACACCACGGTTATCTTGCATGCGATCGCTTTGAGCAAAATTTAACGGCTTGCCGTTCATATCGCTAACGCGGCCTCCGGCTTCTTCTACCACTAAAACGCCTGCGGCGTGATCCCAAATTTTTTCGCGGTAATCAGGCGACTTGGGCGATGGCAAGCGCAGATATAACCCGGCTTCGCCCATTGCCACAGCCGCGTACTTGGCCTGACTGTCCATGCGGATCGAGTCTGCTGTGATGCCAACCGCTTTAGCCACCGCTGATTGCTGTGATTGATCACCGTGGCCCGACTCGACACTTTCTACAAACCTCAGCCGCTCTTTATCCTCAGGGCTAGCTACCTGCACGGACTTTACAGGCTGACCTGCCATCGTTAGCAGCTCGGTACCCTGGCCGCGAACCGCAACCAAAACTACGCCTTGCTGTCCGCTCATTTCTAGCGCAGGACAAGCCAGCACCCCCACCTTGATGTCTCCCGCTTCGATCAAAGCCAAGGCCACCGCATACTGATCGCCACGCAAAAAGCCCTTGGTGCCGTCAATTGGATCTAGTGTCCAATAACGGGAGGTCACTTGACCATTGCCGTGATCAATCCAATCTACTACCGTTTCAGGTGTTGCCGTTGGCTCGATGGCCTGCACATATTGCGTCACCTTGGCTAACTGATCGCTCATCTCGGCTTGGCGTAATGTGGCCGCGTCTTCTTCGCCCACCACTGGATCGCTAGGAAAAGCGGCTGCCAACGCCTGACAGATGAGTGCCTGCGCACCAAAATCAGCGATCGTCACTGGGCTGCGATCTTTCTTTTGGATAGCCTCTGGCGTGATCTCCTGCTGTCGGACTTGCTGACAGAGCTTAGCAGCCGCGATCGCGGCTTTAATCGCAACTTGTTTTTCGGTGTCGTAGACCATGCAGCTATATCAGTGGAGTAGTTTTCTGCTCTAGTCTACTGTCGGGCTGATAGATTAGCCGTAGATTTCTGCATCTTTTTTACTCAAACTTTAAGCTCTGGCCGCCCGTCTGTTGGAGACGAATCAGTCCCTCGCGGGTGCCCCAAAATTGGCAGCAAAAAGCAGCCACTTGGGCAGCTTGCTTTAAGGCTTGGCTAAAGGAGATTTGAGGCTGCAAAATCCAATGGCAAAAGGCTCCGTGAAAAATGTCCCCTGCTCCTAGCGTATCTACCACGCTAACCGATGGAACGGCAAGGCTACCTTGAGTTGAGTCTTGCCAAAATTCAATCGGGCGATCGCCGTGAGTTATGGCAACTTTTGCAAGACCTAACTCGCGCAGATAGGCCACAACATCCGTTGTGGTATGACAATCGGGGGGACGAAAGTTTTCTGAGCAGATGACGTAGGTAGCATAAGGCAAGACCCGCTCAAAGCCCGGTTTCCAACTGCCGCCGTCAATGACCACTGGAATTTGCTGACGTTGGGCTTGCTGCGCTATGGCCTGACTCACCGCCATCTGGTGCCCGTCAATCAGCACAATATCGGCTGAAGGTAGGGGGAGTAAATGACGCGCCTCTACCTGCAAACTTACGGCATTACGAGAAATCACTGCGCGATCGCCTGTCGCAGCCGTCACTAAGATAGAAGAAACGGGCGGCATCTGCGCAGACTGTGGCATCAGATCGAGTAACTGAATTTGCCATTGCTGGAGGTCTTGCTTCAGCAATGCTGCCAAGGCATGTAGACCTAGCCTGCTGACTAGACAGGCTGTATTGCCCAAAGCTTGAAAGGCGATCGCTGCATTGGTAGCTGGCCCTCCGGCAGCAATCAAACTAGCTTGAGCCACTAGCTTCTGATTTGCCTGCGGTACCTGAGGAACCTGATAGATTAAGTCGAGGGTTGTCAAGCCGACGAAAAGACCCTGTTTAGACTGTTCACTCATTTAACTAACCTTGTGAACGCTGATTTAATGCCAGGAGCGCTCTATATTGTCGGAACGCCCATCGGCAATTTAGAAGACATGACCTTTCGAGCAGTGCGCGTCCTCAGTGGGGTGGCGCTGATAGCCGCTGAAGATACCCGGCATACGGGTAAACTGCTGCACCACTACCAGATTAAAACGCCCCAGATCAGCTATCACGAACATAACCAGCCGCAGCGGATTCCTGAGATTTTGCAGCAACTCCAGCAGGGCAAGGCCGTTGCCTTAGTTTCTGATGCCGGGATGCCCGGAATTTCAGATCCCGGCTACGAATTGGTCAAAGCCTGTCGCCAGCAAAACTTACCCGTCATTCCCATTCCAGCAGCGACCGCAGCCATAACCGCAATCGCTGCTTCTGGCTTGCCCACCGATCGCTTTGTGTTTGAAGGTTTCTTGCCTGTGAAGGGTAAAGCTAGGCGCGATCGCCTGCAAGCCCTGCAAGCCGAAACGCGCACTCTGATTGTTTACGAAGCTCCCCACCGGATCGAAAAGACATTAGCTGATCTAGCCGAGATATTAGGGAGCGATCGCCTCATGGTCACGGCTCGTGAATTGACTAAGCGCTATGAGGAATTTTGGTCAGGAACGATCAATGAAGCGATCGCCCATTACGCCGCAACCCCCCCAAAGGGAGAATTTACCCTTGTGATAGCAGGTGCTTCAGCACCCAGCTATCCCATAGCTAGTGAGGCAGATATAAAAGCTGCCTTAAGTGAATTGATTGCTCAAGGTTTGTCGCGATCGCAAGCCAGTCGCCAAGTTGCCCAACAAAGTCATCTCTCTCGTCAAGAAGTTTATCAGCTAGCGCTAGCTTTGCCTGTCGCTGAGGTGGCTAAGCTAAACCCCGATCGCGGCCATAAGCCGTAAGTTATCGCTGAGATTAGCTTTCGTAAAGTAAATAGGGAAGGTTTTCACCTATAATATTTTCTTAAGCTTCATCCTTGCTAGCCAAATCTCAACTCGCAGATCGCTAGTAGACAGGGTCTTGTAAACTCAATCTTAAAAGACAACTTTTTTACTGAAAAGCATAACCATCATCATAGCTGGGGGGATTAGCGCATGAGTAACGCAACCGATACAGAAACTAACGGAAAACCTGAACCCAACCAAGACAAAGGTAAAGAGACTAAGGGTGGCTTGGTCAGAGCCGACATCAAGCACGAAGAAATGGTTGTTTTAGCCGATAATACTCGGCTACTCTCAACCAACACCCTGCCCAACAATCGCCCTATTACTGCTTCTAACCTCCACGTTGCTCATATGTTGTCAGCAGCGGGCAGACGGCCTGTCATGGAAGATACTTTTGAAATTGCTAGTATTGACACCTTACCGGGCCATCGTCCTGTAGGTGTCAGCAAGCTGGTGATTTCTGATATTGGCATGTTGCCTGGTAATCGTCCGATTGCTTCTAACGATATTGATGAAGATCCAGCTGCCTTGATGGGCTATCTTGATTAGCCTAGATTGAACTAAATTTCGTTACTAAAAAGGTGAGTAAGACAAAAGAGCTTACTCACCTTTTTGTTGCCTTGAATTTGAGCAACCCAGTGCTGGCGCACGTAGCTTAGGCAGCCGGATAAACGCTTACTTTTTTACCACTGCGGCCTTTACGCTCAAAAGTAACGACGCCGTCAATGAGCGCAAATAGGGTGTCATCGCCACCCCGACCAACATTATTACCAGGATGGTACTTGGTACCTCGCTGGCGAATCAAAATATTGCCTGCCCGCACGGCTTGACCACCAAAGCGCTTAACGCCTAGTCGCTGGGCATTTGAGTCGCGACCGTTTCGAGTACTTCCGGTTCCTTTCTTATGAGCCATATTATCCCCTTTTGCTTAGAACTCAATTTTAGCGGTTAACGCTAGCGCTACCCACTCAAGCGTTCGTTTTGAGTTTACTCTTCAGACTCATCACTATCTGCTGTAGCCTCTGCCGCTTCTGCTGAAAACGTTTGGCCATTAACGCTGATGGAATCAATCATCAGACGAGTCAACTCTTGACGATGCCCTTGCTTTTTGCGCGTCTTTTTCTTGGGACGCATTTTGTATACGATGACCTTGCGGCCTCTTAGATGGCTCATGACGGTAGCGGCAACGGTTGCGTTCTCAACCACAGGCTGGCCAATACTTACGCCGTCATCATAAGCAACAAAAAGAACGCGATCGATGGTAAGTTGCTCATCTGCCTCAATCGGCAAGCGATCGACGTCATAGAAGCGACCGGGTTCTACTCGCAGTTGTTTGCCACCCGTCTCAATAATTGCGTAAGCCATGCTGAAATATAATCTCCTTGCCGTACAGGTAGCTGTCCTAAAAGTAGCTCTCAATTGCAGCTTTTTGAGTGATACCTGATCCGAGTCAAAATTAAACAGACAATTAATTACTATGACGACTTTTGCTAGCTTTTGTCAAGGTTCGATGGGTCGTCTTCTGAAGCAAAACTTGTAGATGGCTAGGCTTATTTTGCTGAAATCTGGTAGGTTTTAATTTTTACTATTGGCGTCAGGGACAAATATGGAGTCTTTGAAAGGGCGAGACCTGTTGAGCATTGCTGATTTAAGCGCAACCGAGATCAAATCGCTACTCGGATTAGCGGCGAACTTAAAAAGCGGCAGTATCGAGCTAAGGTGCCCCCGCAAAGTACTGGGTTTGCTATTTCAAAAAGCATCTACGCGTACTCGTGTAAGCTTTTCAGCCGCTATGTATCAATTGGGAGGGCAGGTGATTGACCTGAATGCCAGCGTTACCCAAATCAGCCGTGGAGAACCCACTATTGATACTGCTAGAGTGCTGGATCGCTATCTAGATGTTTTGGCTATACGCACCTTCGAGCAGACAGAACTAGCCAAGTTTGCTCAGTATGCGGATATTCCCGTCATTAATGCTCTAACAGATCTCGAACATCCCTGTCAGATTTTGGCTGACTTACTGACAATTCAGGAAAACTTCGACGATTTGGCAGGGTTAACGTTGACTTACCTAGGAGATGGTAACAATGTTGCTCACTCCCTTATGCTTGGCTGTGCGCTAGTAGGTATGAATGTGATTGTGGCTACGCCGATAGGCTATCAGCCGGATGAAAGTGTTACTCAGCAAGCCAAAGCGATCGCTGGCGATCGCAGTCAAGTTTTGGTAACACAGGATGCTGAAGCGGCTGTAGCCAAGGCTCAAGTCCTTTATACCGATGTTTGGGCAAGTATGGGCCAAGAAGACTCCGCTGATGCCCGCATTCCCCTTTTCCAGGCTTATCAAATTAATAGCCATTTGATTAAGCAGGCTGACCCAAATGCGATCGTTTTGCATTGTCTACCTGCTCACCGGGGAGAAGAAATCACTGAAGAAGTCATCGAAGGCTCTCAATCTCGCATCTGGGATCAAGCTGAGAACCGCTTACATGCTCAAAAAGCCTTATTAGCTGCCTTGCTAGGTGGAGTTTGAAGTGCCTACTTGAAGTTTGGCTGACGGTTCGGTCAACTGCTTGCTAACAGGAGTGCTTTCGCTTTAAGCAAAACAAAAACGAAGTGATAAAGCAGTCGAGTTTTTAAAGGATGCCTAGAAACTGGAGAACGCCCTCGCCGGAAACCAGTTCGATGACGACAGCGGTGACAAAGCCGAGCATGGCTAAACGACCATTGAGTCTCTCTGCAGCCGGGGTAAAACCAAGGCGATAGGTGGGTTTTTGGGGTGGCGTCATAGTGCTTGGAAAAGTTAACAATTGTTAACGATTATAGCTTGGTTGACGAAGCTATGCGTTGATTCTCAGGGCTGCATCCCCTGCCAGCGAATACTGCGAAAGCTCAAAGCGATCGCACTCAGCAATAGTAACCCTAAGCCTCCTGCAAGCGGATTGCCGCCAATTCCGGTAATCCAATCCGGAACTTGGTTTGAGGAAACGATCCAGTCGCTCACATCGACCACGTAATAAGCCCAAACTAGTCCGGCATGTAAGCCAGCCGGAGCAGCTAGATCTCCGGCTGGCAGGTGAGATCGATTAGTCGTAGCCCGCTTGGCCCAAACCAAAGCCATCCCCAAAACTAGCAGGCCGAAAAACTGGGGCCACGTAGCTAGAATCGCTGAAATGGGCCGGATAAAATGAGCCAGCGCAAATATTAAGCTACTGCTAAAAAGCGCGATCGCGGGTGAGTAATCTTTCTCTAGCTCACCCAGCAGCCAGCCCCGAAAAAAAATCTCCTCCGCCCACCCGACGCCAATCGCTGTCACTAAACCTTCCAGCGCAATTCGCTCTAGGTGGCTGGTTGGCACTAATTCAGCCCAACCTAGCCCAACCTCTAACGTGAACAAAATGCCTACCCCGGTCGCCCCAACTAAAAAAGTGATCAAAAACCAAAAAGCGGTGCGAACCGAAAACGTCAAACCATAGTAGGACAGGGGACGGAGCAAGCCGTAAGCTTGTCGTCCCCAGCCCCGCAGTAGCCCCAAAAAAATCAAATACAGCAAAATCAGAGCAACAATAAAAATGCGCTCAGACTGATACCAGCTAGCAAGCAGAGCCATTGCGATCGCAATCGGCCCCCAAATCAACAACAAGATAGCCAGAAAAAGCCCAATTCTGACTGGCGCACTTTGGCGGGCGATCGCTAGCCAGTTAATTTTCAATCCTTATCTTCCTACTCTTCTGGCTCAATCGTACTGGTTAAACCCTGCCCTCGCAGCCCTTCGCAGTAAAACTCAGCATGTTCTAACGCACAGGTAATCACCAGTGCCACGCCCTTGGTATGAGCCTGCATCATAATATCAACCGCCTGAGGCATTGTCAGGCTAGAAACCGTCTTCATCAGAGCTTCGACAACATGCTCCATTGAGTTATAGTCGTCGTTATGCAGCAGGACGCGATAGCGCGGTGCTAGCTTGCGAGTCGTTGAACGCTTTTCGATCGTTTCAACAGACACTGTTTATACCCCTTCCTTGATTAGCTTGATTAGGTTTACGCTGCAAGAATCCTGCTTCAGGCAGAAACAGACTTTCCTGCTGATCGATATTAGTTGACTTTCTCTTCAGGCTAAACGAAGAAATCAGTTCCTGACAACCACAATCATTAATGCCTCAACGCATACTGGGATAGAGAGGCTTTCGGCTATTATTTCACTCCCCAATTCTGAGCTTAGGAGGTCTTTAGCTACTATTGTGCATGACTGGTGAAAACGCTGTGTCAATTCGTCCTCATCAAATTATTGTTTTAGAACATCAGGTCAATCGCCTCTATGCGGAAGCAATCGATGTGGTTCCGGCTCGGCGTCTTTGCTGGGCTAGACCTTTGCTGCTAGTCACGGGGCCTTCTGGCGAAGAACGGGATTGGTTGACGCCTGAGGCTGCGCTAG
The DNA here is from genome assembly GCF_052168255.1 of Almyronema sp. NCBI lineage: Bacteria > Bacillati > Cyanobacteriota > Cyanophyceae > Nodosilineales > Nodosilineaceae > Almyronema > Almyronema sp. Next base: position 76,045 of record NZ_JBQLZL010000067.1, read on the forward strand.
AACTGTATCCGCTGCAAGAAGGGCCTGATTTACTCTGGCCCGTTGACCTGTTTCAACCTGCTTTAGATGTTGAGGTTCTAACATTGCTAGGTCAAGCGCAAGCTTTACCGCCGGATAGTCGCCGTCATCAGCTGAGTCTCCAGCACTTGCGTCACTTTATCCAGCAAGTTTGGCGAGCGTATCCTCAGCTTTTTGCTAAACAAAGTTCCCAATCTGTGAATTCGCCCCGTAGCGAAAAAGACCTTCCTAACATGTAAGCAATTTCTTGCCAGCGCGATCGCTACTCTTTAGCTCATACTTGCTGCTTTATGTCTATCAGTCTTGAAGATCGCCAATCTACCCTTGCCCAACTCCGAGCAGCGCTGCGTCCGGGGCAACAAGCTCTGGCCGACTGGCAAGGTGGCCCATTGGCAGTCTCGGCTGTTCCGGGTTCCGGCAAATCAACAGGTATGGCTGTCGGTGCCGCGATCGCGATCGCCCGCTATCAGCTTCATGCTCGTCAGCAGCTTGTGTTGGTAACATTTACGCGCTCGGCTGCCGCCAACCTCAAAGCCAAAGTTCGCTACTACCTCAAAAAGTTAGCACTGCCACAAAACAGCTTTGTTGTTTTTACTCTGCACGGACTCGCGCTGAATATTGCCACTCGCAATCCTGACTTATCAGGCATTTATCTAGACACTCTCAATTTGGTTTCTCCCAGTCGCGGGCATCGGCTGATTCGCGCTAGCGTCGAGCAGTGGATTGTCAATCATCCCAGGCTTTATCAGCAGCTAATCGAAGGACAGCAGTTTGATGGCGAAGAAACCGAGCGCTTGAGGCGGCAGTCTGTTCTCCGCACAGAGGTCTTGCCTGAACTCGCCAGCACTGTTATCCACGAAGCCAAAAGTTCTGGTTTGACACCATTGGCCTTAGCTCAAATTAATACCCAGCTAACAAAAGAGCTGTCTGAAGGTAGTGCAGATTACCCTATTTTGACCGTTGCGGCTGGGCTATATGAAACCTATCAAGCCCTATTGCAGCAACGCCAGCTAATTGACTATGACGACATGGTTTTATCAGCCCTAAGGGTGTTGGAAGATACAGCCACCCGCGAGTTTTGGCAAACTCGATTTTTTGCGGTGTTTGAAGATGAAGCTCAAGATTCTTCACCTTTGCAAACCCGGCTTTTAGAAATTTTGGCTAGTAATGCCCAAGCGCCAGATCAAGCGCCCAACTTAGTCCGAGTTGGCGATCCGAACCAGGCCATCAACTCAACCTTTACCCCTGCTGATCCCGTCTTTTTCAATCAGTTTTGTCAAGCCTGTCAGCAGCAAAGTCGGCTAGCGACAATTGAGCAAGCGGGTCGCAGTGCTGTAGCCATTATGCGAGCCGCTAATAATTTATTGCTTTGGGTCAACCAAACCTACCCAGCAGAACCAACCCCCTTTCGATACCAGCAGATTAAAGCGGTTGCTCCTGGTGATCCACAGCCCAACGCCAATCCAGCGGCGATTGGTCGAGGTGTAGAAATTTATCGCCCTGAGAATATTGAGCAAACCGTTAAGCTGATAGGCCAGCGCGTTGTCGATTTGATGTCAGCCAATCCGGAGGGCAACGCTGCTATCTTGGTGCGCGAGTATCGGCAAGGTCGCTTTATTCGTCGCTTACTGCAAGATCCGGCAATGCTAGGTGTAGACCTAGAACGTCTAGGTATCCGTTTGTATGATGTAGGTGAACGCGATCGCCAGTCTGATATTCCTGTCGAAATGCTGGCAATGCTGAAGCTTTTAGAACGTCCTCACTCATCTACCCGCCTCAAAGCTGGTCTGCAAATTTTAGTCAAACGGCAGTGCCTTCCCACTCAAGATCTCAATCAGCTTGTCAGTCAGCCAGAGCAGTTTCTTTATCCGGGGCCGCTTGACGCTGATTTGAACAGTGAAGCTGCTCAGCAAGCCCGACGCTATTGCCGTGCAATTTTGCGGGCTCGCTTAGAACTCCCTTCCTATCATCTAATTCCTTTTTTGGGGCTAACGTTACAGTACAACCAAAGTGAGTTGGCTACTGCTGACAAGCTAGCGACTCGCCTGGTGCAGCAGACCTTTGGCGAGAATAGTCTTACAGCTATGCTTCAGGCGCTACAAGAAATTGTTGACTCTGAACGCTTTGAGGCAGTTGAAACGGAAGACATCGACTCTATCTATACTCGACCCAGGCAGCTAACCCTAATGACTATGCACAAAGCGAAAGGTCTAGACTGGGATGCTGTTTTTATTCCTTTTTTGCACGAACAGACGATCCCTGGTCAGCCTTGGGTACCGCCACAAACAAAGTTTCTGGGCGAATTTGGCTTTGCTGAAGTTGCGCGATCGCAAATTCGAACTCATCTCCATGCCCAATGGGTTTCTGCAGGAAAGCCTTCACTTAACCTGCAAGCGGCTTGGCAAAACGCTATACAGCTTAAGCAAGCTGAAGAATTTCGTTTACTTTACGTAGCCATGACACGGGCCAAACGCTTACTTTGGCTATCGGCGGCCAAAAAAGCCCCCTTTAGCTGGAGCAAGCCCGAAAAGCTGCAAACGGCGCAACCAAGCCCAGCCCTGGTAGCGTTGCAGCGCCAATTCAACGCTCAAGCCTAAATTGAGATTGGACGGATAAAAATTCACAAAACCTCTGACCAGCAGACGTTTGCTGAAGTTATATAGAATCAATTGTGATTCCATACCCGATGGCACTATGACTTTAACCGTTCTCAAGTTTTCTTCTGAAGACTGTGGCATATGCCACAAAATGTCTTTTTACGATCAGAAAGTCGCTCAAGAACTAGGACTCGACTTCGTTGATATCAAAATGCAAGATACGGCAACCTATCGCAAATATCGAAAAATTTTACTGACTCAGTATCCTGACAAATCTGAAATGGGCTGGCCCACCTATCTAATTTGCGAAAATCCAGAGTCAGACTTTCATATTTTGGGTGAAGTTAAAGGCGGGCATCCTAAGGGTGAGTTTCGCCAGCGCTTACAAACCATTTTGGGATAGCTAATGATTTAACCTCTAGTTTGAGCCGCATGGGAAACCATTTCCCATGCTTTTTGAGATTTCAATACTAGCGTCAAAGAGAGTTGTGATGAGCCTTTCGTCAAAGTATGAGAAGTAGCTCTTACTTGTGAAAAGCGATTAGCTGTCTCTTTAAGAGGCCACTGTTCCAAAATTTGCAACCCTGCTTGCATGGTCTTAATCACAACAGGACTTAATCGCAGAAAGCGAGAAACTTCTGAGAGCCTGTAAGCGCGTTGAATTCTTTGAGCAGCCGGCGGAACTGCGCGGTTGGCTAAGTCTTGCCGGACTTCCGGCCAGTATCGCTCCGGAAATTGCTGAAAATTGTAGCGACAGCTTTGTAAGACACGCTCTACCCGGTTGTAGCGGTGAATACACCAGTCCCTCAGCAATTCCCATGATGGATGCAAATCTTTTGCCAAGGTCAAACTTAAAGTCTTGCGGCGAACTGTTGGTAGATATTCTTCTACCCAAAACTGCATCATCCGAAAGTAATTAGGATCGTCGAAGCAGGTCATGGATACAATGTCTGACCGCTGAACATTAAAACTGGTCAAGACTTCTTCGGGAAAATAGCAAACCCCTTGCAGGGCATCTTCACGCAGGTCGCGCAGGTTATTGTAAAACTGATCGACTAAGCCAAAGTAGCAAATAGCCTGTCGATGCTGAACAGAGACAAAGGGAAAACATTGAAAGAAAGAGCCTGCTATCCGTTCAAGCATTTGCTCATAGTCTTGCAGGGTTTTAATCGCTAGGTTGGGCTGATGATAGTCCCGCATGGCTTCGATATAGCGATCCCAAACTTGCAAGGTAGCGCTCTGTTTAGCGGTCTCTAGCGGCTCAAATTGAGCTAAATAGTTGAGAATTTGCCAGTGTTGGTGGCTGCTAGTTACTTGCCCTGTTTGCAGTAAGTGCTTCCAAGCTTGATAAAAAGTTTCAAAGTCTGAGCCATGCTGCAGTAGCTGATCTTGTTCGGCTAGTCGGTCAATCCATCGCAGCCAGTATAAGCGCTTTATCCATGCCTGTTGAACGTCTGGCGTTAGATGCACTAACCAAGCCGCATTGTCCTCGTCTTTAAGAGAGTCATCCGCGATCGCCTCATATTCAGAGGAGCTTGCTAACTTTAAAGAAGTCATCTTGGTAGATCGATCTCACCCTATTTGCTTTCTTGAAGCATAAACAAGCCGCTGCTAGAATGCCTCGCAATAATCACTTAGGTTTTTACTGCTACAGGCTCCTGTCCGTGGAATGCCGGGTGTTCCGCTGGTTACCTAAATGGCTTGAGCGGGCACCTACTCCCCAAAGCCTATTGCCCTGCTGACAGCTAATGTTGCTATGGGCATTAGGAGATGACAACGGCCAGAAGTTTACTATTTTTTACAAACTATGCGTAAGCCCTTATCATAAAGGTCTTTTGGTTTTTAGATGTGTAGGGATTGACCCTACAGGTCTGCAACAAAAATTGTGATATCGATCAATATCGTGGATCGAAACCATTAGGATTAAAATCAGAGTTCTATTACGGATTGAGGGGAAATTTCCGCAAATAGAAGATAGAGCTTCAGTGATCGCAGTAGGGTAGAAGATTTCATGTCCCTGTTCGACTGGTTTGCAAATCGAAGAAAGTCAGGTCCTATCAGCAAGGAGCGCCAAGAGCGCGAAATTGCCGACGGTCTATGGACAAAGTGCGAGGCTTGCGGTGTTTTGACCTACACCAAAGATCTCCAGACCAACCAAAAAGTTTGTCCAGAATGTGGTCATCATCATCGTATCTTTAGCGATGAGCGGATTCAGCAGCTAAGCGATGCGACTACCTGGCAGCCATTGGATAATCATATTTGGCCGCAAGATCCGCTCAAGTTTCGCGATCGCAAGGCTTATCGCGATCGCCTACGTGATATGCAAAGCAAGACGGGCCTGAATGACGCCGTACAAACCGGAGTTGGCGAAATCGAAGGGTTGCCTTTTGCTCTAGGGGTGATGGACTTTCGCTTTATGGGCGGCAGCATGGGGTCAGTGGTGGGTGAAAAACTAACCCGACTGATTGAACACGGCACCCGCGATCGCCTCCCGGTCATTATTGTCTGCGCTTCTGGTGGCGCTCGGATGCAGGAAGGGATGCTAAGCCTGATGCAAATGGCTAAAATTTCGGCTGCGCTAGAGCGACATCGTTCGCAGCGTTTACTTTATGTTCCTGTCCTTTCGCATCCAACAACTGGAGGGGTGACGGCTAGCTTTGCGATGCTGGGGGACATTATTATTGCTGAACCCCAAGCTACGATTGGTTTTGCGGGTCGGCGTGTGGTTGAGCAAACTCTAAGAGAAAAGTTACCAGACGATTTTCAAACAGCTGAGTACCTGCTGAAGCATGGATTTGTCGATATCATTGTGCCGCGCACCCAGCTTAAGCAAACCTTGGCACAGCTTATTCGCCTGCATCAACCCTTTGTCAGTTCATCTGAGTCAGTTTCGCTAGAAGAGACGGTTCATTTTGACCAGGTTAGCATTCAGCCCTCTATTCACTTTGGCTAGCAGCAGCTAGGTGAAAGATTGGCTTAACTGCCGAGATCAAAAACACGTTTGCAGCAGATAGTGGCTCTGCTCGAAAACGAACAGAACACTTTGGGAATGACCCTTTCAGTGGCATGATAGTGATACTGGAATGACTCAGTTAGCGCCCAGTGCAGCCCTGCCTGTAGACTTTGGGACAGAAATCACTGGGTAGTTGGCAGAGCAAAATCCGATAGAGCAGCTAAATCTTGGTTTGAAAATTGATCAAACTCACTTAGCTGGCTGTCAGAAAACAGCTCTTAACCAATGGGTCACGCTGTGTTGAATGATGCATAACGATAACCGAGCCACTTTGAGGAGAACCATGTTTAAAAGATGCATTTGGCTTCTTGCGGCTGTTTTATTTTTCTCAGGTCACCTATTTTCCGCAAGTGCAATTGCCGCTGAGCTAGATGAAGCGACTCGTACTGTGAAGCTTAACGAGCAAGGGGATACCTACGTTTTAAGCTTAGAGGAAGTGAACCGGGGTCGCCGACAGTTTAACTATGCTTGTGGATCGTGCCACGTTGCGGGCATTACCAAAACTAATCCTGACGTTGGCCTAGATCCTGAAGCTTTAGCGGGCGCTCTGCCGCCTCGCAACAATCTTGAAGCAATTGTGGACTACTTAAAGAACCCCACTACCTACGACGGGTTAGAGGAAATTTCAGAAATTCACCCCAGCTTGAAGAGTACTGATATCTATCCCAAGATGCGCAGCCTCACGGAAGATGATCTAGTGGCGATCGCTGGTCATATTCTGCTACAGCCTAAGGTTATTGGCGATATGTGGGGTGGTGGCAAAGCCCGTTATTCGGCACCTGCAGTAGTAGAAGAAACAGAGGCTATCTAGCGTTGTTCAGCCAGTGTCTGCGGTAGCAACCTTTTCATTGAGGAGTTGGTTTTTGCCAGTAAGCAGCCCGCTACCTGAAGAGGCTAGCCTACCGCAGTGCCAGTCAGCGTTGACTGGCATCAGCTTTGATCATTAAAACGGCTAAATTTTCTAGGAATTGAATTGCAAACGCCGTCTCAATCCATAGATTCGTTAAGGTAATTATTAGAATCCAAGATAGAATATTGCCTTGGAGAACCTTTGAGATGCAACCTTTAGAGGTCAACATGAAATTAATTGCCCGGATTTCCCGCAGCCTTAGCATTGCCCTCGCGGCGATCGCTATCGTGGCAGGCACTGTTTTTCTGAGTGCTGCGCCTGCTGCTGCAGAAAATTATGAAGTAAAAATGGGATCTGACGCAGGTTTGCTGGTTTTTGAACCCGCCAGCATCAGCGTTAAGCCTGGTGATACCGTTACCTGGGTCAACAATAAAATGGCCCCCCATAACGTTATCTTTGACGAAAAAAACAGCCCTGGTGATAAAGCTTTGGCTGATAAGATTTCTCACGAGCAGCTTACCTTTGCTCCTGGTGAGTCTTATTCCACCACTTTCACCGATGATATGCCCACTGGTGAGTACAGCTACTACTGCGCACCTCACCGGGGAGCGGGTATGGTTGGTAAGGTCGTCCTAGAAGGGTAATTTTCCTTAAAAGCTATCCAACTTTGATGGGGATGTGCGCTGCATGTCCCCATTTGCTTTAAGAAAACCCGATATGGTTAGTTTTGTCTGGTTAAGGATCGGCACCTGCTTACTGGCAATCGCTATTTGCGGATGTGTTGCTGGAAATGGCTGGCCGAATAAGCAGATTGTTTTGTCAAATACGGGTAGACCTTTCATTGCTGAGCTGCTGCTATGCCTCTTTCTCCAACCGATGCTCAAGCACTGGTCAGCCGCCAAGCAAAAGCCTGGGAAACGGCTAATGCTGAACAAATTGTGGCTGATTTTGCTGAGGACTGCCGCTTTGTTGTGCCGGGTCAACAACTACAAGGGCGATCGCAAGTTTATCAATCAGCGAATGCCTTTTTTGCGGCCGCTCATCAAGTTGAGATAACGATTCAAAGAATTGTAGTGCAAAACAATGCGATCGCAGTCGAATGGCAGTGGCAAGAAACGAATCGCCAAACAGGTCAGCAAAAACGGGCTGAAGATGCCATCATCATTGAGCTGAACAGCCAGCGAAAAATCGTTTATTGGCGAGAGTATATTGATCAGCTTTAAGTATTTGAGTCAGTTCAAAAGACTATAAGATTTTTGCTCAATCTGCTTTGCTTAGCTACCAGCCTAGCTTTCGGGATCCGGTGTTGGAATGGGAGAAGCTTTTAAGAAATCGCCAGAGAAAACAACCTGCGTATAAAGCCAGTCAGCAATGAGGCGAGGGCAGTTCTTTTGAAACCAGCGGACTGCAAAAAATCGAAAAGCCGGTTTTGTCATTTTGGCAATTAGCTTCATCACCCGATTCAAAGGGCGATTGGCAAACCTTTCGTTGATTAAGTTGATGGAACCGATATCGTAAAGACAATCTAAGATTAGCTTGACGCTAGCCTCTTCCCGCATAAAAAGATTTTCCAAAATCAAATGCACATCGTGCATACGTTCTGCTGCCATCTTTTTTTCTTTGACAGCAACAGGAAGGTTTACTTTTTGATTGGGCAGTGTAAGCATTGCTTAAATAGCTAGACGCTCTTTGATTATATTTTGAGGCTGTGAAAAATTAATCAGGCAAATGATATAAGTTTCATCTATCATAAGCTTTACTCAATTCCGCCTAGGTGTTAGAAGCTACGAGAATTAGGTAAGCCGTTTTGACCCCGTTGCTCAACCCGGTGCAGCTAAGGGCAAATCCCGCTATATAAACAAGACAGCTAATCACCTCTAGCGATCGCTTCAAGAAAAGTAAATTCTCAAATCGAGAAAAAACGTTACAAGCGCCAAAATCTTGCCCAGTTTCCCAATAAAACCGATAAAGTAAAAGAATGTAACGTTTATGAGATAGGGCTAGAACTTTTATGCGCGTCATCCTCATGACTGGAAAAGGAGGTGTAGGCAAAACCTCTGTTGCAGCGGCAACGGGTTTACGCTGCGCTGAGTTAGGCTACAAGACGCTAGTTCTCAGCACCGATCCGGCTCATTCTCTGGCAGATAGCTTTGATTTAGAGCTAGGGCATGCTCCTCAGCAGGTTCAGCCTAACCTGTGGGGAGCAGAACTAGATGCCCTGATGGAGCTTGAAGGTAATTGGGGAGCCGTTAAGCGCTACATCACCGAAGTTTTGCAAGCGCGAGGTTTACAGGGCGTTGAAGCCGAAGAACTGGCTATTTTGCCTGGGATGGACGAAATTTTTAGCCTTGTTCGCATGAAACGCCACTACGACGAGGGCGAATACGACGTTTTGATCATCGACTCTGCCCCTACGGGTACAGCTTTACGATTGCTCAGTTTGCCGGAAGTGGCAGGCTGGTACATGCGTCGCCTCTACAAGCCGTTTCAGGCCGTTTCAGCAGCGCTGCGTCCTTTGGTAGAGCCGCTCTTTCGTCCGGTCGCTGGTTTTTCATTACCGACAACCGAAGTCATGGATGCCCCCTATGAATTTTACGAACAGCTAGAGGCTCTCGAAAAAGTGCTAACCGATGCAGCGACTACCTCCGTTAGGCTGGTGACTAACCCTGAAAAAATGGTGATCAAAGAGTCTTTGCGGGCGCATGCTTATCTCAGTCTTTATAACGTCGGCACCGATTTAGTTATTGCTAACCGTATCATTCCAGATAGTGTGCAGGATCCTTTCTTTCAACGTTGGAAAGACCAGCAGCAAGCTTATCGTCACGAGATTCACGAAAATTTTCGCCCTTTGCCCGTCAAAGAAATACCGCTCTTTTCTGAGGAGATGTGTGGTCTAGCAGCGCTACAGCGTTTGAAGACTGAACTTTACGCGGAAGAAGATCCAACCCAGGTTTACTACAAAGAAACAACGTTGCGCGTGGTTCAAGAGGCTGACCACTATAGCTTAGAAGTTTACTTACCGGGTATTCCTAAAGATCAGGTTGAATTGAGTAAAACGGCAGACGAACTCAATATTCGCATTGGCAATCATCGTCGTAATTTAGTGCTTCCTCAGGCGCTAGCGGCGCTGCAGCCATCTGGAGCAAAGATAGAAAATGACTACTTAAAAATTCGATTTGCCGTCGCTTAGCTAAGGAGAAAACTCATAAGGTACGACTTCTAAATCGCAACCCCAATCTCCGTTCAGCGATCGCTTGAGGGGGTTAACCGAGCGAAAAGCTTCTGCTCCCTCTTCGCTGAGCTGATTATTGAGGCGTTTAGCAAACTCAGCAACGCACTTGTCTCGGCTTTGGCTAAGAGGCACTAAATTAGCTTTGGCTGTTTGCATATCCCAAACGGCGATCGCTTTGTGTACCTGGCTCCACTGCTGCTGAAACTTACTAGAACGTGGTGCAAAAGCCGTTTCTCCAATTAACTTGTGACCTGCAAAGGCAAAGCCAGCCAGCACAATTCCGGCTCCGACTAAAGCCGCAATTCCGGCCTCATAGCTAATTGTGGCAGCTTTCTCCATGCCTGTATCCCTGAGTTAAATAAGTACCTTTGATCTGATAGCTTAACACGCAGATTTGCTAAGGACTGGCTCGATGAGCTTGAGCTTGTTGAAGACGGCGTTGCCGCAAGCGATCGCGTCGTTCTGGTGTGAGGCGATCATAGCAGGCGGGGCAAGAAATGCCCGCTTCAAATTGCGGCGCTGATTGGGCTGTCTGGTCGAGGGGGTGGCCACAAGCCTGACACATGTCATAGCTACCAGGCTCCAAACCGTGGCGTACGGCGACCCGCTCATCAAAAACAAAGCATTCTCCTTGCCACAAACTTTCTTCAGCTGGTATCTGTTCAAGGTATTTTAGAATCCCCCCCTTGAGGTGATAAACCTGCTGAAAGCCTTGATCGAGCAAGTAGGCTGAAGCTTTTTCGCAGCGGATTCCGCCCGTACAAAACATCGCTACACGAGTATGCTTTTGCGGATCGAGGTGGGTTTGCACATATTTAGGAAACTCTCGAAAAGAGCGTGTTTGAGGGTTTTGGGCACTTTGAAAGGTACCAATCGACACTTCGTAGTCATTGCGGGTATCAATTACCAGCGTGTCTGGATCGCAAATGATCTGATTCCAGTCGTGAGGTTCGACGTAGGTACCCACTTGCCGGGTAGGATCGGCTACGGGGTGGTCAAAAGTCACAATCTCTCGCTTAATTTTGACTTTTAGCCGCTCAAACGGCGGGCTAGGGGCTAACGATTCGCGAATTTCTAGCCCTTTAAAGCGAGGGTCTTTTTGAAGAAAGGCCAAAAAAGCATCCATTCCCTGCCGAGAGCCTGCTATCGTCGCATTAAGACCTTCCTCAGCCAGCAGCAAGGTACCTTTAATAGCATGGTGTTGGCCTTGACTGAGCAGCTTTTTTTGTAGGTCTGTGCAGTCAGGCAGCGAAACGAACTGATAAAAAGTAGCAACAACCGTCATAAACGCAACTGCAACCGTGACAGATTTTTCACTATAGTCGATTCTGGCGATAGACCTGAGCGGCGGCTCGATGCAGCATTGCGTGCCGATCAACCAGTGCCCTCATATCTTCAGCGTATCCTCCGCCAATCACGCTGGCAACTGGATATCCGGCTTGCAAACAGGTGTTTAAAACATAGTATTCTCGCTGGTACAAGCCAGCGTTGCTGAGCGCTAGTTTACCCAGGCGATCGCCTTTGTGCGTATCAGCTCCAGCATCAAACAAAACCAGGTCTGGCTTCACCTGATTAAGTAAATCCGGCAAATAAGTTTTAAGGCAGGTGAGATAAGCCTCATCTTCGAGTCTTTCTGCTAACGGAACATCAAGATCGCTTTGCTGTTTACGGCCTGGAAAATTGACCTCGCAATGCATTGAAAAAGTAAAAACACTGGCATCATCGTGAAAAATGTGGGCGGTTCCATCTCCCTGGTGTACGTCTAAGTCTACAATTAGCACTTGCCGCACCAATCCTTGTTTTTGTAAAAGGCGAGCGGCGATCGCTAAATCGTTAAAAATGCAAAAGCCCGATCCATAGTCAGCGAAGGCATGGTGAGTGCCGCCTGCGGTATTGCACGCTAGACCAAATTGCAGCGCCAACTTGGCGGTCAAAATCGTACCGCCCACGGCTGTACAGGTGCGCTTGACCAAGGCCGGACTCCAAGGCAAACCAATCCGGCGCTGGGCTTTAGCAGACAAAGTTCCCTGCTGGTATGCCTGAACATAGGCTGGCGTATGTACCAGTTCAATCCAGTCTAAGGGAGGTGGGCCAGGTTGATAAATCTGCGCTGATGTAATGACCCTTTCGGCCAACAACTGTTCGCAAAGCAAACCAAATTTTGCCATTGGAAAACGGTGCCCAACTGGCAGAGGCACAACATAGTCCGGGTGGTAAACAACGGGTAAACCGTTCAAGCTGACCTTAGAGCAAAGAAGAGAGCGATCGCTGTTGACGAATATCTAGCTGATGAGCCAAACTTCCCTCCGGCCAATCTAGCGGATGATCGGCTTGTTCGGGCAAGACTGTGACAACAGCCGCTGCTTCATAAGCGGTTGGCTCTCCTGTAGATGCGGTCGATAGCGATTTTGATGCCGCAACGTTTGTATGTAGGGGTGGAGTCGTCGCGCTAAACTGGGGCGAAAGTGTCTCCTGTGCCGTTAACGGTTGAGGCTGAGGGGCGTTTGGCTCAAAGGGTTTAAGGCGCTTGGGGCCACTAACGAGAGGAGTAGAACGCTTAGTCGATGGTGGTTTACGAGAAGATTTACGGTTAACAAGCCCGGTGCCACTGGCGGTAGGCCGTTGTAGATAACGTGACAGCACAAAGCAGCCCCCAGCACAGGCTCCCACCAAAAACAGCAGTGACCAGCCTGGTAATTCTGCTGTCGTACTTTGAGCAGCAACGGCGATCGCTCTGTCTGATTCAATTGGGGCTGCTGGTTCTACCGCAGTAGTTCGGCGTTGAGAAGTAGATGGCGAAGCCGTTGCCGATGGCTCTGATGGGGAAGATTGAGCGGTTTGAGGAGAGCGATCGACACCTGGATCCATCAAGCCCCCCAAGGCCAAAATCGCAATCAGCACAGATATCAGCCAAATCCCGCCGAGCAGCCCTAGCGGATAGCGCAAAACGAAGCGAATGAAACGCTCAAGATTGGCAGATGTTTCTAAAGACGCCTTTGCAGCCTCTGACGGGAATAAATCCAGACCCGGATAGGCGGAATTGTGACGCTGATTCTGTGTCATAACGTTTTCTGAGCCTCAGCAGCGCTGCCACAGACAACGGCTACAAAAATTGTAGGCGCTTCTGCTAAAAGCAACACACTTTTATTGCCGCAGATCAACCAATGAAAGATAGCGGTTTGGATCTTGAGCTACCCAGCCTGCTTGAGAATTCAAGCGTACCTCAAAATAAAGGTAAGATGTCTCATCGGCTACCTCTGCTGCTGCAATCGTAGCAATTTCGTCACCCTGCTGAATCTGCTCTCCGACTGAAACTGAAAACGTATTGAGGTGGGCGTAGCGAGTTTGCAGACCTTGACGATGGTTGATAACGACGAGGTTGCCATAACCTGCTTGTTGACCAACAAAGGCGACTACGCCGTCACCCACCGCCAAAACGGGCGTGTTTGGTGCTGCCGCTAAGGCAATTCCGTTGCTAAATATCAGGTCTTCGCGTTCAGCATCAGGTTGCCAACCATAACTCATAATCACCCGGGCTTGATTCGGCAAAGGATACCCTTGCAAGTCGTGCTCACGGCTGATAGCAGATGATAAGGTAGCCGCACTCAACCCCGGAAACCAATTTATCCCTGGAATAAAAAGGTTTCGCGGTACCTGAGCTTGACACCCATTGACCTCAAACAAAACATCCGCCCGCACCCCGTAAGCTTCAGCCACAGCTTGCCAGTCTTGACCTGCAGCAGTTTGTACCTGAATGCCGTTGAAAGGGGGGATGCGAATTTCAGTTCCCACTGGCAAACGACCCTGCCGCAAATTCGGATTCAACCCTAGCAGCGTTTCTGGAATCAAATTATATTGCTGCGCGATAGTTTCTAGCGTCTCACCCGCAGCAATACGGTGCTGCACCAGCCGCTCAAGGGCTGGCGGACGACAGAGCGACTCAGGCGCTGTTTGAGCGGCGGCGATCGCCGGAGAAAAGGCGCTAGCCATCGCTAAACTTGCTAGAACTGCCACCCGTCTTTGCCGACGTGCTTTTTTTAAGGTTAGGGACATCAATCTCAAGATCTGCGCAGGTTTACCAGTTAACCGAAAACAGTCGCTCCTTTACAATGATGATCTAAGCGTTTTTTTAAAGATTCATCCACTCGATCTAGCTTTCCGCACGATTTAATGGGCTGTTTATAAAAGGACGTTGGCCTGCCAGGATTGTTTAGGTTGAATTCGCTAAAGTAAGGTTGGGCTTTTATAAGAGCCTCTTGGAGTTACTCTTTTGCAGTAGGGAAATCAATATGAGTTCCTCATTTCAGCAGTTAGGTCTGTATACCACCCTTTTGGGGGTAGGCTGTGGCGTGGGCTTTGTCGGCCACTATTATCTGGCCGAAAGTCAATCGTCAGCGGAATCCGCAGCCATCACGGCACCTAGCACCGTTCCTGCTGCTTTGCAGTCGCCGCTAGAATCGACCGCTCAAGCGGCTATTCCGTTGATTCCAACCCAAGGCAATCCTAACTTTATTGCTGAGGCTGTACAGAGGATTGGCCCAGCCGTGGTACGAATCGATGCTGCTCGGCCCATTTCTAGCGAACTTCCAGAAACTTTTCAACATCCTCTCTTTAGGCGTTTTTTTGGCGAGGATATGCCCCCGCCGTCTTCTTTACCAGAACGGGTTGAACAAGGTACTGGTTCTGGGTTTATTTTGAGCCGAGACGGAGAGATTATTACCAATGCGCACGTAGTGGAGGGGGCAACCGAAGTTACCGTGACGCTCAAAGATGGGCGAGCCTTTGAAGGTGAGGTCGTGGGGGCTGATTCGGTGACGGATGTGGCGGTCATCAAAATTGAAGCGGCTGACTTGCCCACCGTGACCTTGGGGAGTACTGAAGATCTTATCCCTGGGCAATGGGCGATCGCGATTGGTAACCCGCTAGGGCTAGACAATACTGTAACCGCTGGCATTATCAGCGCGATTGGCCGAACGAGCTATCAGGTTGGCGTTCCGGGTAAGCGCGTGCAGTTTATTCAAACCGACGCTGCGATTAACCCAGGCAACTCAGGCGGCCCTCTGTTGAATGACCGAGGGCAAGTCATCGGCATCAATACCGCAATTCGGGCTAATGCTCAAGGGTTAGGGTTTGCTATTCCTATCGAAACGGCCAAGCGAATTGCTGATGAGCTATTTAACACCGGAGAAGTTCAGCATCCTTACCTAGGTGTTCAGATGGTCAACTTAACGCCTGAGATGCGACAGCGTATCAACGAAGACGAAGAATTGGGGATAGAAGTAGACCAAGATGAAGGGGTAATTATCGTGCGGGTAATGGAAGGAACCCCCGCCGAAGCAGCAGGGCTTGAGCGCGGAGACGTCATCAAGCGCGTTAACGGTCAACCTGTCAGCAATGCGACTGAGGTACAAACCCAGGTTGAAACCAGTGAAATCGGCGAACCTTTGACTGTAGTGATTTATCGAGATGGCCGAGAAGAGTCGATAGAGGTTAAGCCCACCTCTTTACCCCAAGACCTGCGCGATTAAAGGTTGCTTAATCTTGATCAAATTCGCCGATAGAAAGAGAAGAAGCCAAACTTTCTTCTAGCTCCATGCGCTGTTCCATCTGGCGCAGAAAGTAGCCTGTCATCATCGCCGAGGCTAACAAACCAGCCAAATTTTCTCGATCGGTTGTGACTTGAACGTTGAAGCCCTCGGACGGCAGAACGCCAACCAAGCCCTGAACATTCTGAGAGATAATTTGCTTGATTTCAGAGCTAACCGATTGGGCAACACGCGTTAAGACTTCAGGTGGCTGATGCTGAAGATACTTCAACAGTTGATTAGCTTGTGTGCTTTCGGCGTTGACACTCATGAAATCGGCGTTTTCAGGGTTGAAGACCATAGAAACTTTGGTTAACTTTCTTCTCTACCTTAGATCCGATACGGGGTTTTGATCCACCGCTTCCGAAAGAAGCCCTAGCAAAAAGGCAACTTCTTTTTTTCAGGGTGGCCCGGAACCTGGCTGGCTCTTACTTAAGCCTATGGAGATTAATCATACCTTAATGCTTTGGTGAGGGCTGGGTGAAGTGTGCCAAATTCTCAAGAGTCTGCGACTCCATCAGCCGCGACTGTTTCGCTAACCGCTAAATCTGACGGGGGGACTCGCCGTTGAACTGAAGGCAACTGGTCAATCTCGAAGTAGCGATAAAATTTGTCGGTCACCTGTAACCAAAATGAACGCCCATCTGACTGGCGACGCTTGCGAACCAAGCCAAGACTAACGAGATCTGGCACCTGCTGGTAGACGCCCGATCCTCTTAGCTCAACCAGGTCGGTTTGGCTAAGGGGGCCTTTCAAAGCGATCGCTGCTAGTGTCCTTAAGGCTCCTACACCAATGTCAAGCGGAATGAGGGTGTCAACGAGATACTTGAAATTTTGTCGTAGCTGTAGGCTGTAACCCGATTCAGTTTCAGCAATTTCTAAAGCGCTGTCGCGGTGAGCATAGTCTGCCATTAGCTCGATCAGCCCTTCTTCAGCCTCTTTTTTTTCACAGGCGGCATACTCGGCAATCTGGGCGATTGTCAGCGGCTGCCCTTTGAGATAGAGAATAGCTTCGATTTTGTTAGCAAGCCGAGACATAAGGCCGAGATTCAGCTAAATGAGCAAAATTTAGCATCTAAGTTAGTCTAAATTGTGTCCGGTTAGCTCTACAAAAATATCTTCTAAGTTAGAGGCTCTTGCCATCATGCCTGTTTTGTCACTCTGCTGGTTGAGATGCGCGTTAGCCATTTCTAGGGTTGGAAAAAACTGATACTGCCAGCGATCGCCTTCTTTTTTCATCACAATTCCCTGCCCATGCCGTTGCCGCAGTTCGCTGAGCGTTCCAGTTTCGATTAAACAGCCATTATCCATAATGCTGATGCGATCGCAGAGATATTCCACTTCTTCCATGTAGTGGGTAGTTAGCAATAGGGTGATTCCCTGCTGAGTGTTCAAGCCTTTGATAATTTCCCACAAGCGCCTACGCGTTTGCGGATCTAGCCCCACAGTTGGCTCGTCCAAAAACAGTATTTTAGGCTGATGCAGTAATGCCCGGGCAATTTGCAAGCGGCGTTTCATGCCACCTGAAAGCGTTTTGACTTTATTATCACGGCGATCGCTGAGTTCAACATAATCAAGCCACTGCTGAATGCCTTGGCGACGCTGGGGATTAGGAATATGGTGCATCCGTCCATGAAATTCCATGTTTTCCCAAACTGAGAGATCGCCATCGACGCTGGTTTGCTGCAAAACCACGCCAATTTGGCGTCGTACCTCTCTGGGTTGGCGACTGACATCGTAACCTGCAACTACAATATCCCCCTGCGTTGGTTGAGTTAGGGTTGTTAACATGCGAATTGTAGTGGACTTACCTGCTCCGTTTGGCCCTAGCAGACCAAAAATCTCGCCTGAATGAATCGTTAGCGACAGATCGTTGACAACGTGAACGTTGTTGTAGACCTTATGCACATTTTGAAGCGAAACAGCGGCAGTCATAGCAGTTTTGATATAGCAATCTTTCGATCAGACCATAGATCTGAGTTCTTTTCTTATAGAGACTATCTTTTTTCAGTAGCTTTAAAGTTTGCTTGCAACTAAATTATGAGAGCTAGAATTAGCAATCAAGTCATTTACCTACATAAAGCGGACGTTCCTCAATATAAAAAACAAGGTAGCGTAGTTCGCAACACTTACTTTTGGGCTTTGCGCTCTATCGCGGACCGGGCTTATCGTGATCAAGAGTGGGAATATGAAGAGCAAGTCTGGCTAGCCTTGGTACGGATGCTGACTTCGTTTGCCGAATCTGGCTATTTGGGTTATCGCGAAACCGCTTTAGAGTTTTCGCCTGAAGCCAGCATTCCGCAGCAGCTCAGAACTGTCTCTACCTGGCAGAGTTTAGAGTCAGAACCCTTTTAACAAACTAAACAAAAAAAGGTGAGCAATGCTCACCTTGAACGTTAGCCTTAAATTGAAACTGATGAGCGACCAGATGCTAACCTTAACCAGTCTCTACCTCGCGAGGTTGAGCAGCTTTTGGCTTAAGGTCAACTTTGCCTAACTGACTACATGAGGCCAATTTGAGACAAAATTCCTTGACCTGTCACTAGCTCAACAATGATGCCGATGGTGAAGCCCAGCATAGCTAGACGGCCATTCCAAACTTCGGCGAACTGAGTAAAACCAAACTTTTGTTGCTCTTCCATGACTGTGACCTCTGATACTCCATTGATTCGGACTTCAGTCAAGTCCTTGTAAATAAATCGTAACTAACTTTTTTTGAAGTTGCAATCAGTCTTTTGGGCGATCCATCATTGAATCAATTTAATGATGGATAAATTATGCTCTGACGGCGATCGCCACAGTTCAAGCGATCGCTAAGCCATTGAAGCGTCTCAAGGCTGGGGCCTACAGCGATATTTGAAGCGATCAGCAGAAAAAAGCCCCTGATTTAGGGGCTGAGCGGCGATTGTTTACCCTCTGTTGTGAGCAAGGGTCAGTGCTTACGCCAGTTAGTTTTGCAAAGCTTGGTCAGCGCGAGGAGCCGCGATCGCCTCAGATTGTTGCCGTTCTTTGTCTAGACGGCGCTTCTTAGCATAGAGCTGAATGGTTGCCAACATAAAGACCACTAGCCCCACAATTAGCCAGGTAGCTGCATTGGTCGGAAAGCTGTTCTTAAAGACAGCCAGCATGACAATAATTACTAACAACAAGGTCGGTGCTTCGTTTAACCCTCTAAGCTGCTGACCAGACCAACGACACTCTCCCTGTTCTAGCTGCTTCAAAAGGCGACCACAGTAAAAGTGATAGACCAACAACAACGCAACTAAACCAAGCTTTGCATGCAGCCATCCATCCTGTAGCAAGGCTGGCTGTAGAATCAACATGCCTGCAGCCATTGCCACTGTCACCACCATTCCAGGCATTGTAATGATGTGGTAGAGGCGCTTCTCCATCAACTGGTATTGCTGCTTGAGAATGCTGCGAGCGGGTTCAGGTTCTGCTTGGGCTTCAACGTGGTAGATGAAAAGGCGCACTAAGTAAAACAACCCTGCAAACCAAACGACGACGCCGATAATGTGAAACGCTTTAAACCAGTAGTAAGCCATAGGTGTTTATTGTGGAGTGCTGTAAAAAGCGATTTGAATAGGCAAGTGAGAGACAACATCTATTGTGAAGCAGCCCTTGCCTGATTTGAAGTGAATCTTAATGTTTAGAAGCAGTTGGCTAATTTTTGACTTGAGTAGCTCAATCCTTTACCAGCTCGTTGTTCTAAAAAAACAAAAATCAGAAAAACGTTACAAAGAAAAGCGTCCGTCGCCTTTCTGAACCCACCGAGACAGTGGTGTACCCTATTGGACAGCGCAACTGCCTAAAACAGATCGTCTAGGGTTACTAGGCTACCTGAGATAAGGCTTTGACGGAGACTCAACGCTGCGGATAAGCAAAGCAGTCGTGCAACCACCCTTCAGCTCAATTTTGCGATCGCAACTCTTATGGAAGCTAACTGGCAAACTGCCAAATCTTACGAAGACATTCTGTATGAAAAGACATCAGGTATTGCCAAAATCACGATCAATCGTCCTCACAAACGGAACGCATTTCGACCTCAAACCGTCTTTGAAATGTACGATGCCTTTTGCGATGCGCGTGAAGATACTCGCATTGGAGTGATATTACTAACGGGGGCTGGTCCCCATACTGACGGGAAATATGCTTTCTGTGCAGGCGGAGATCAAAGCGTCCGTGGTAAAGCAGGTTATGTCGGAGAAGACGGCATACCACGGTTGAATGTACTCGACCTACAGCGGCTGATTCGCTCCATTCCTAAAGTTGTGATTGCTTTAGTAGCAGGCTATGCCATTGGTGGGGGACAGGTTTTGCATGTTGTTTGTGACCTCACAATTGCAGCGGACAATGCTATTTTCGGCCAGACGGGCCCCAAAGTTGGCAGCTTTGATGGTGGATTTGGCGCTAGCTATTTAGCCCGAAGTGTGGGGCAAAAAAAAGCCCGAGAAATTTGGTTTCTCTGCCGCCAATATTCTGCCCAAGAGGCGCTTGAAATGGGGTTAGTAAACTGTGTTGTCCCGGTCGAACAATTAGAGACGGAAGGGATACAGTGGGCAAATGAGATTTTACAGAAAAGTCCCATTGCTATTCGTTGCCTCAAGTCAGCTTTTAACGCCGACTGTGACGGCCAAGCCGGGTTACAAGAGCTAGCTGGCAATGCAACGCTGTTGTACTACTTAACTGAGGAAGGCGCTGAAGGGAAAAAGGCTTTTTTAGAAAAGCGATCCCCAGATTTTAGCCAGTATCCCTGGTTGCCCTAAACATGTTTTTTAAGCAGAGATTCACCAAAAAATTAGCGCTACTGACTTAGTCAGTAGCGCTGGGGATCAAAATATTAAATTACCTAAGAGCAGGTAGAAGAATAAGACTTGTCTAATTGATCTAGCTCAGAGATTTCGGCAGGTGCCAGCAAAAAGTCTTGCGACCAAAGCTCAATTTGCTGCTTTAGAGGAATTTCAGTCGCAAAAGCAGGGATCGCCAAGCAGCAGGCTTTCCAAGAACTACGTACAGGAACATTAAGCTTGCCGCATTGCCCGCCGCGTCGTCCTTCAGGCGTGTAAAACCGACAGCAGCAGCAACTAGACGTTCCAATTCTCGCGGTTCTCATATAACACCTACAAAAGTGAGTTCTGGAAGCTATTCTCAACTAAATCAGTTTGGCCTGTTTTTTGATCCAAGCAGCCGCAAACCTTTATTGGTAAAGTGCTTGAACAAGCTTTAATCAAAGCTTTACCTTTAGAGTTTCTTTATGTTTTCGTAAGCTTGCTTTACCAAACACTATGGCTTCCCTCTTTTTGGGGATCAAAGAATATTTACGAAGATCGGGGATCACGGATATATTGATCTAAAAAGACGGCGTAACAGAGTCCAGGAAAGGATCCTCGCTTCTTCCCTAGGGCAGAGGAAATTTTTGACATTTTCTTAAATCAGCATCTTTAGCACTATTTTTGAGCTTATTTGACTTAGGTTACGTAGCCGTAAAGAGCGACAAAATGCTTTTTGTAAGACCAAGATTTAGTGAATAACTAATGCTTTAAGTTTACTGACGGGTTCTTGTTAAATGAGATCGCTGTTGCTGCTGGTGTTGAAACGCATAGACTGCTGAAAGCCGCTTACCGAAAAGCTTTCATGCTGATTTCTGTCTTTAGCCTGCTAAATTTAGCTATTTTGCTGGTCGATCCCTATTCTTTTTAGGGCAGGCGGGGTTTCAACTTATATCAATCATCAGTAAAGTTGATCTGGCTTACCAGCGCTTAGCCGCACAGAGCGCACAGGTTGCCCAGCGTTTTAACTCACCCGGTGGAGTAGGGCACTGGCATTCTGGGCAAAGGGGATAATGCTGGGTTTGCTGCCGTCTTAAGTAAGCCCAGCGCTCAAAAGCTGTTGTATATGTCTCTAGAGCCTTGGTTTCTAGCAAAGCCTCTATATCACTATCGACGTTGATAAAACTGGGGTGCTGCTGGAGTAACTCAGAAGGTGCTGCGATCGCAGGTGAGCGCTTTGCCAGTCGCCACTGTACTGGCGAAAATCGAATATCTGTCAGATTGAGCGTAAGTTGCTGGTTGAGCTTTCGCAGAATACGGTGGCGTTCAAACATAAGCGTTTGTGACCAGGCGGCTGTTGAGGTGGCAACCCACAGAACTTGTTGTTTTAGCCCTGTGGGACAGGTTTGACGAGCCACAGCCTCCCCAACAATGTCTGGCCAGATTTCGGCTAATCGCTTAAACTGCTGCTGCGATCGCCAGTTTTCTTGCTGCTGTAATTGACCAACAAGTTGATTGAGCGGCTGCAAAGTCATGATATCGAGCAAGAATATTGAGCAAAATGATTCAGTAAACCCAAGCCTCAGAAATCGATGGCGCTTTTAACGAGGTGCCATCGCTTAAACCGCAGCAGTTTGAGTTCGAGCTTAGCTTCACCCAGGCAACAAGGTTTTCTAAGGCTCTGTTTAAAGCAGCGATCGCCCACTTAGTTTAAAGAGAAACCGCTAAATTTATTCATAGAAAAGTTGGCGTGTGTGAAATAAAGTGATATAGCCTATGCTGTAGTCCGGGTGCTAATGGTCGTTTGGGATAGTTCACTTGCTGAATTCGGCTATAGTCTGCAAGTGAAGCCAATCAATGGGAGGTTCACATCTGATGCAAAACCGCTCCTCAACCAGCCAGTCTGGGCTTGAGAATTCAGCTACCGAGCTTAAGGCACCCCTCAAAAGTGCTTTAAGTAGCCTCAATATTACCCTTGAAGAAGAACTAACCCGCTATCGACGACAGCGGCAGGGGCATCCGGCACCGCCGCCCCGCCGATTGAAAGTAAAAAACCAAAGGCCGCTAGATCTCATTACGGTTAAGTCGCCAGGAAGCAGCCCGTCATCAGACCTCTCACCTACTGTTTCGGGGGCAGTACACATTCCACCGCCACCCCCTCCACCCTACAACCCCAATCTAGGAGGTGTGGAGCCACCAGCGATCGCAAACGGTGATGCTACTCAAGTGATTCCCCCTGAAGGGTCTGACAATAGCCCCACGGTGGTAACTGCCTTGGCGACACAGGCTGATCTCAGCCCAGAAAATTATTTAGCTTCTTCAGAGGCTCTCTTGCAGAGTCTGGCAGACGACGATACTTCCACCGACGCGTCCACCTTAGAACCCTCTTCTAGCCGATGGTTAGATAGCTGGTCTACCCCGTTGGGCTTGGGTTCGCTCTTATTGTTGTTAGTCGGCAGCGCCGGACTTGGCTATGTCTTGACCAATCCGGCTGCCCTCAGTCAGGTTCCCTTACTGGGGCGTTTGGCAAAAGCGCCAGCTCCAACCTCTGAATCAGCTTCTCTAGAAGCAGACGGTGATGGTTCTAACGCCGCTGACTCAACTTTTTACTCGTTGGGGCCTGATCTGTCATCCCAAGAATTTGTAGAGCTAAACCTAAACACCCTGAGTACCTTAGAACTCAAACGACTAACCCCCCTTAGCCCTCTGCCTTCTACGGCAACCTCTCAGGCAACCAGCCCCAGCACCGCCACAACCACGCCCGTCGCTCCGACAACCTCAACCCCCGAAACCGCCTCTCCCCCGGTACCCGTTGCCGCAGCCCGCTCAACTTCAACCCCGCCGACTGCTTCAGCGCCAGCCAGCCAGCCACCTAGCCCAGCCGTTAGCCGACCGTCTCCTCCCCCCATTTCGCGCTCGGCTCCTGCGCGATCGCCGAGTGCTCGTCCAACTCCCCCCGCTCCCGCCGCCGCGACGCCTGCCCCAGCGGCGGCTCCAACCCCCGCCGCCAGCAGCCCCCCAGCGGCAGTTAACTATTATGTCGTTGCTGATTACACAGGCGATCAGTCACTTTCAGCCGCGCGAACAGTGGTAGAAGATGCCTATGTGCGCAATTTTTCTGAAGGAGCCCGAATTCAGATGGGGGCTTTTAACAGCGCCGAAGCCGCCGAAAAACTGGCTGAAGATTTACAGTCGCAAGGTATTTCAGCAAATGTACGAGAAGATTAATCTCTCTTAGGCTCTGTCAAGTCGAATGTCTCCTTGCTATGCTTCTATGCAGTAGGGGCTTTCAGTTTTTGGAGAAGAAGCCAATGGGTTTGCTGGATCGCATGAGCCGGGTGATTCGCGCCAACTTAAACAGCTGGATTGGCGGCGCGGAAGATCCAGAAAAAATGCTGGAGCAGGCAGTCGCTGACATGCAGGAAGATTTGATTCAACTGCGTCAAGCGGTTGCTCAAGCGATCGCGACTCAAAAGCGCACCGAACGGCAACAATCCCAGGCAGATGCAACCGCCCGTGAATGGTACAACCGTGCCCAGTTAGCTTTACAAAAGGGAGAGGATGGACTGGCTCGTGAAGCCTTGACCCGGCGTAAAGCTTATCTTGAAACGGCTAACTCAATGAAGCAGCAGCTCGAACAGCAGGCGGGTATTGTCAGCCAGCTTAAAGACAATATGCGAACGCTAGAAAGCAAGCTGGCAGAAGCCCGTACTAAGAAAGATATGTATATCGCTAGAGCCCGTTCCGCCCAAGCTTCGCAAAAGATCAATGAGATGCTGGGGCAAAATACCTCTAGTGGGGCGATCGCAGCTTTTGAGCGGATGGAAGATAGGGTGCATCAGCTTGAAGCCCAGTCGGATGCGATCGCAGAACTTAATGCCGACAGCCTAGAAGCGCAGTTTGCCGCTCTTGAAGGGGGAAACGATGTGGATGCTGAATTAGCTGCCATGAAGTCGCGCATGATAACAGGGAGTGAGCAGGCCAATTTGCCCCCAGCCGAAGAAGATCGCATTTAAGGTTGAACAAACCTTACTCGCGGTAAACAGGCAACGTAAAGTGAAAAGAACTGCCCTGACGAGGCAGCGAGTCAACCCAAATTTGGCCGTAGTGAGCGCGAATAATTCGTTGGCACAACGCTAAGCCCAAGCCATATCCATCCTGAGCATAGTCGCGCTGTAGTCGAAAACTTTCTTCAAAAATTTTCTCCCGGTTTTCGCGGGGAATACCGGGGCCAGTATCTTGAATACTGATTTGAACTTTTTGGGTAGTGCGGTGAAGCGCCGACACGTCAATGCGACCCCCAGCAGGCGTATATTTAATGGCATTGTCCAGTAAATTGACGATCACCCGTCGTATCTGTAACCGATCGGCATAAACTCGGGGTAAATCTTGGGGAATGTCGGTGGTCATGCTTTGAGCTTTCGCCTCAAGTTTGTTGCTCAAAGATTCCACTACTTCCAAACACAGTCCCTTTAACTGCAGAGGTTGAGGCTGCATTTGCAACTCGGCTGAAGCCCCTCGTGCTGCCTGCAAAATATCGGTAATCATGCGATCGATCGCTCGAATCTGAGTCTTGGCATGACATAAAAGCTGTGTTGTTAATTTGGGCGTAAGCTGAGAAGCCCGTTCTGGATTACCGTAGCCCATCTCCAGCGTTTCAATGGCGATTGAAGCTGCTGTTAAAGGATTGCGCAAATCATGAGCCATCATGGCAATGATGCGATCTTTAAACTGAAGTTGAGCCATAAGCGCCTCGTTGGTTTGCTTGAGGCGAAAAATTTCGTCTGATAGCTCAATTAAATTGGCAGAATGAGTCACAGAGCTAAAAGCGGGCTGAACTAAATCGTTGGATTTAGCACCATTTTGCTCAGCCTCAACCAGGGCTGCTCTGTCTATGTACTCTACCTCCTGCTGCCATTGGGGCCACCAGTGGTCTAGCTGAGGCACAATATCGCTGCCAGTAAGGGTTTGCTGCGGCAAAGGTGCAATTTTGATTAAGGCAGGCGTAGCCACTAGCTTGAAATGTTCTGCTAAGTAAGGCTGCTCAGTTACATCAGCCACTTCCAGATAATGGGCGTGTTTTCCCTGAAGTTGCTTCAGGTGAGTGCGAATTTGACGAATCTGCTCTCCTGAGTTGGGCCGCTTGTCGGTAAAAAGAAGGAGCTTGATAGGAGCTTCAGTTTGATTTACCGGATGTGACATATTTCATTCTCAGGCTTTTAGACTCAGCGATCCCTAACAGCGCCCGCCTTTTAATAGCCTATCTCGTTCTGAGAATCAGCAGTCAGCCAATCTGTTGATTTGGCGAACGTAGCACAGTTAGTTTTCTGGCACAGTCTCTAACTTTTTGTAGAAGACAGTTTGAGACACTAACAGGTGTAATAAAGCAAGCAGGCGATTAAAGACCTACTTTTGCGAAACTGGACTTCGGCAAAGTGTAGCTACATTTAGATCGAGTTCCTTGAAGGCTCATCAAACGCTTGCGGTAATATTTTGCGCGGCTCGCTGTCATAAAGCTCTTAAGCAGACTCTAGGCAAAGAGATATTACAGGGACTGGCTGCTAGGTTCGACCTTAGGATCGGGTCAATTACAGTGGAGTTATATGCATAGGTTCATATAGCTCTTATTTAGAAAATTAATGACGTATAGGAATAGCTGAAGTGTTTGCCTCAACTTGCTCCAATAAATTAAAAACGGCTATCTCTCAGTTGGCAAAGGTAGGCCAGCAGAAAAAACTAACCCAGTTGTTCATGCTTTCGGCTGGGATAGGCAGTGGCTTAATGGCGGCTCAAACCTTAGCTGCCCAGGCCGTTGAGCCAGCATCTCAAACACCCCAGTTTACCCCTAGTTTGTCTCAGGCTGCTGAATCTTCAACTGGTTCGCCCTTAGCGATTGATGGCGTTTATCTATACGGGCAATCGCCTCAACCCGAGCAGTTGGGGGCTGCCTACATGGTTTTTGAAGCCCGAGATGGCATGACAATTGGTGCATTTTACATGCCCAATTCTTCTTTTGATTGCTTTTATGGGCCTCTTCAGGCTAACCAAGCAGCTTTGACTGTGGTAGATAGCTACAGTCGCGAGACATTTAGCTACAACCTGGCTTTACAGCAGCAAGATGCGATCGCTGATAGTCAGGGAGCCGCGCCGTTGCAGTTTGATCTCGAAGGATTTTATCGTTTAGCTGAATTGAGCGATCTTGACCGCGAAGTTTTGGCCACCTGTAAAGCCGATCATCAGGAGCAGGTTTGGCAATAGGTTCATAGGCGACCATCAAAAGCATTCAGATTAAACTGGAAGTTACCTAGTTAACTGCCGCTTGCCGAGGGCTGTTTTATCCTATCGATGAATGCTAGAGATGACAACGCGTGAATGCAGCTGAACAAGCCACCAGTGTCGAATTTGCCAGCAAAATCGCGACGGCAGTTCGCATTTTCAAAACCCATTTTCCGGATTTAAGGGTCGATCTCAAACCCTGGACACCCGATCAAGACACGCAAGCCTGGGTTGATCCAGATTCCATTGACTTGGGATTTCACTTTCCGGGCGTCAGCCGTGCGTTTAAGTGTCGCAGCTTGTTGGTGCAAATTCGCTTTTACCACGACCCGATTGAAGCGAGTCGGCGGGTGATTGGTATTGATATAGCTGGTTTTAGCTATCGGGGCAAACAGTGGGCTTTATCCACTATTGAACGCTGGGAATTTGTAGGCACAGACTGCCCCGAAGTGACCGCCGGACAACAGCTAAAACAGTGCTGCCAGGAAGTTTTTGACCTGTTCAATCAGTCTCAAACTCAAGACGTTACGGAGAATTAAGCGGTGTTACAGCCATCCGTTGCCGCTCAATTTTCCGCTTGTGATATTTCACTGATTTTGCAAGCTGCTGAGTTTGCGGCCTACAAACATCGCTCTCAGCGACGCAAAGACCCGGCTCAAACACCCTACATTAATCATCCATTAGCGCTAGCAAAATTGCTGTGGTGCGAGGCTCAGATCTGCGATCCGGTAGTGGTTATAGCGGCTTTACTGCACGATACGGTTGAAGATACCGACACAACGCTCGATGAAATTGAGCAAGTCTTTGGGGCAGGGGTACGGCAGATAGTGGCCGAGGTGACGGACAATAAATCTTTGCCAAAAAGCGAACGTAAACAACAGCAGATAGATCATGCTGCTGCACTCAGCGATCGCGCTAAGCTAATCAAGCTAGCCGATAAAATTGCCAATATCCGAGATATCGCGATCGCCCCGCCAAGCACCTGGTCGAGGGAGCGGCAGTTAGCCTATCTCAACTGGGCCAAGCAGGTCGTCGATCAAATTCGCGGCACTCACCCCCCGCTAGAAGCCTTGTTCGACAAGTGGTATCAGCAAGGTCAACGGCAACTGAGCCAGTAAGCTGTCTTGCTGAATAACCTCTAAACCTTTGGGCTACAATAAAAATTTGCAAAGTAGCACAGGTTACCGCTCTTACGTTTGATTATGAGCAAAGGCACTCTCTTCGATAAGGTTTGGCATCTTCATACGGTCAGTCAACTGCCATCCGGACAAACACAGCTATTTATTGGACTTCACTTAATTCATGAAGTCACCAGCCCTCAAGCCTTTGCCATGCTGAGAGAGCGGGGTCTCAAGGTGTTATTTCCAGAGCGCACTGTTGCCACGGTTGATCACATTGTTCCTACCGAGAATCAGGCTCGTCCTTTTGCCGATACGTTGGCAGAAGAAATGATGGTAGCCCTTGAGCGCAACAGTCAGGAAAATCAGATTACCTTTTACAACGTTGGTTCTGGTAATCAAGGTATTGTCCATGTGATTGCTCCCGAACAGGGGCTAACTCAGCCAGGAATGACGATTGCCTGTGGCGATAGCCATACGTCTACCCACGGAGCTTTTGGCGCGATCGCTTTTGGCATTGGTACCAGCCAAGTACGCGACGTTCTGGCCTCTCAAACCCTAGCGCTCGCCAAACTAAAGGTGCGACGAGTTGAGGTCAATGGCGCATTAAGCCCCGGCGTTTATGCCAAGGATGTCGTTTTACACATCATCCGCAAATTAGGGGTAAAAGGTGGCGTAGGCTATGCCTATGAATTTGCAGGCACCACCTTTGAGCAAATGTCGATGGAAGAGCGCATGACCGTCTGTAACATGGCGATCGAGGGTGGCGCTCGTTGTGGTTATATCAACCCTGATGAAGTAACTTTTGCTTATTTAGAAGGGCGTGATTTTGCTCCTAAAGGCACCGACTGGCAACAAGCTGTTGACTGGTGGCGCAGTTTACGGAGTGACGTTGATGCTGAGTATGACGATGTTGTGGTATTTGATGCCGCCGAAATTGCCCCAACGGTAACGTGGGGGATCACGCCTGGACAAGGGATTGCGGTGAATGAATTCGTCCCCACGCTAACAGAATTACCGCAAGATGAACGCCCGATTGCAGAAGAAGCCTATCGCTACATGGATTTGCAGCCAGGTCAGCCGATTAAGGGAACCCCTGTAGATGTTTGCTTTGTCGGGAGTTGCACCAATGGTCGCATCAGCGATTTAAGAGAAGCTGCTAGGTTTGCTCAAGGGCGGCATGTGGCTGCAGGCGTTAAAGCTTTTGTGGTACCAGGTTCAGAAAGAGTGAAGCAACAAGCCGAAGCCGAAGGGCTAGACCAAGTCTTTTTGGCGGCTGGGTTTGAGTGGCGTGAACCTGGCTGTTCGATGTGTTTGGCGATGAATCCTGACAAGCTGCAGGGACGGCAACTGAGCGCTTCTTCTTCTAACCGAAATTTTAAGGGACGTCAGGGTTCTTCCTCTGGCAGAACTTTGCTGATGAGTCCGGCTATGGTGGTTACAGCGGCGATCAATGGATGTGTTGCCGATGTCAGAGAACTAGGCTAGCGACACTGCCAACCCTGGCCAGATAGAGGGCTGACTGCTGTAGCTAAGGGCAGATAGAAAGCTTTTCTGTTTAGTGGCTTTTAGCTAGTTGCAGTGTCTCAACGCTGGTGCTTATAGCTATAACTGCCTGTAACCGCCAGCCAGCTTGACTGCTGTTGAGATCTGGTTCAAGCCAGTACGCTAAAGGGACAACCTCTGGCGTATTGGTTTGGATGGAGCAAAAAGATTTGGCTGTTAGGAAGCCCCTGCTTTTTTAGAAAACAAAACCAAAACTGTCTTCAAAATCAGCTTGACATCGTACAGCAAGCTCCAGTTTTCCTGATAGCGCAAATCCAGACGAATGACGTCTTCAAATTTTTTGATGCTAGATCTGCCGTTGACCTGCCATTCTCCCGTCATGCCTGGTTTAACATCTAAACGCTGCCATTCTGGAACTTCGTAATTTTCTAACTCATCTGGTGTGGGCGGGCGCGTACCGACCAAACTCATTTCTCCTTTCAGCACATTCCAGAACTGAGGTAGCTCATCTAAGCTCGTCTTGCGCAAAAACCGACCAACCCGAGTGATGCGCGGGTCGTTTTCGTTTTTGAATAAAGGGCCTTCTAACTGATTTTTGACCTGATGCTTGAGCGCTTCCGCGTTCGTCACCATCGAGCGAAACTTCCAGATACGAAATCGCTTCCCCATCCAGGAACAGCGCACCTGGCCGAAGAAAATTGGGCCGTTGTTGTCTAGCTTGATGGCGATCGCAATGGGAACAAACAAGACTGCTGTAATCCCTAAACCCACGATCGCCCCTACAATATCCATTAGCCGCTTGGCCCGCGATGTCACCGAAGGATGAGTCGCTAGAAGCTGACTAGAGGCAGGAAGAGATATAGGCTTGCTTTGCAGAGGAGCGCTGCTCTCTATGGTGAAAATTTGGCCCAGATCGGTAACGGATAAGGCCATCATGACTTGGGCTGAAACGTCCCTCAAAATTAACCGACTGTTGTGGGCTTGACAAAGCCGTCGGCAAATTACCAAAGCCCCAATGCCACTGCTATCAATAAATGTCGTTTCACTAAGATCAAGCACCATCTGCTCTGTTTGAGGATATTGCTCAGGCAGCGTTTGAAACCATTTTTTGAAGGCCGCTGCTTTGAGGACAGTAAAGGAGACGGGTAGCCGAATAATGCACGCTGACCCCTGGACATGGAGCTGATAGTCCATTGGGTTGGTTACATGAGTCATTGGCGTCTTGAAGATAAAGTAAAACGGGTTGGCTGAATGCTAGCTAGATCAGGTTAAAACACTTACTGAATAGCCGATAAGACTACACAGGCTGTCTCTAAAGTGCATTGAATCAGATTCTTCTGGCCAAAAGGGGCGGTATCTTTACCTAAGTTTTACTCAGAGTCAAACTTTTAGGCAAGGTTTTAGCCACCGACCGGAAAAGCTGGATCAGCAAGTTTACTGAAGCTGCGGCGATCGCCTGACGAATCTTTATAAAACCTGAATTGCCCAACGAGCCAACAAGCTATTGGCCTTTTGAATCCGATCGAGCTTAGTTTTCCCGACTAGTTGCACTTTCGTGCCAGTGGCTTAGCAAGCTGTCCGACAACAGCGTCAGGCCGACAAACGTGATGATGCCTAACCCGGTCGTCAGCAGTAGGGCGGCAAACATACGGGGAATTTGCAGGTTGTAGCTTGACATCAAAATTTGATAGGCAATGCCCGAACGGGCTCCCCCAGTACCCGCAACAAATTCAGCAACCACAGCCCCAATTAACGCCAAACCGCCACTGATACGCAAACCGCCGAGGAAATAGGGCATAGCACTGGGCAATCGCAGGTACCATAGCGTTTGCCAGCGATTAGCGCCATAAAGCTCAAACAGGTTTTGCAGTGAATGATCGGCGCTGTTTAAGCCTAAAGTGGTATTTGAAACGATGGGGAAAAAAGCAACAATCCAGGCACAAACTACCAAAGCCGCGAAGGTGTTGTTTTTGAACCAGATGATAATAATCGGCGCGATCGCCACAATAGGCGTTGTTTGTAAAACAACAGCATAGGGAAACAGGCTGCGCTCAATCCATTTACTTTGGGTAAATAGGACAGCAATGAATAGACCTGAAATAACGGCTGCTATAAAAGCCACGACGGTAATTTGCAGCGTTATCAGCAGGGATGGAAAGAGCTGAGGCCATTCGGCAATCAGCGTTTGCAGCACCAAAAACGGCCCCGGCAACAGGTAAGCCGGAATTTGCATTACCTGCACAACGGTTTCCCAAATCAGCAAAACACAGATGCCAACCCCGACGGGCGCGATCACATCAGGCGAAGTGATTTTTTTAAATAGGGAAAGGATGGGGGGAGAAGCTGCTGGCGATCGCCCGTTTTGGGGGCTAGGGGGCTTAGGTGACTCCAGTTTCATAAACTCCATCGATATAGTGTTTCTGGTAGCGCCTTCTGGTTTACCAGCTTCCTAGCCCTGAGTTTGGCTTGGGTTTAACCGAGATGTCTCTATCAATTGCCCTGTTGGCAGGCATTGCCGCAGGCGCTATTGCTAAAGGCAGAAAACAAAATGAAAGGTTTTCTGTCAACAGTTCGCAGCAATTGAAGTGTCTCAACGCTAGCGGCTACCGCTATACAATTTACAGCCGCTAGCTCTCTTCCAGACGACTCTTAAAAGCTAACGCTCCAGGCAAGTCGTAGCAACCCCAAGCTTTCTCGCTGAGATATTTAAGTTGCTAGCCAAACTCGTCAGCCTGCCTGGTTGACGACATTCATTCCGATAGTGGCGAAATTTATCAAATGTAGCGGCAATCGCTCAACACCAGCAAGGCTTGCCTACTGGCTGCATTCCAAGCATTCATCTACGCTTGACAAAAACGCTTGATCTGAGCTGTCAGATACCCGAATCCACATATATTCAACCTGTTCTTCTACCTTAGCGAATCGCTGGCTGAGCTTTTTTCGCACAATGCAAGGCAGCGTTACTGGCCACAACACAGCGATCGCAACCAAAAACATCCAGCTAGAAACTTGAAACTTGGACTCTTCGTCGGCTAAGAGCGCCTGAGATGCGACTGTAAAGGTTAGCAACGCAGGCGTAAAGTAAAGTAACATTTGCAACCAAGTCCATGCAACAACACTACGAGTTTGGCACAGCCATATCTTCAAGCCCTATCAGCATCAGTACGGATTTTTTGCTTAAGTATTTTTACCTTACCTATGTGTTGGAATATGCTGCTAGTCGTCTAAGTATTCTGTAGGTTTTGCCGAGCTGATTGAACCAGATACTTAGGTTAAAGCAGACCAAGCCCGCAAAACCTCAGCTACGCTCCAAGCCTGGGCGGGGCAACCGCGTGGAGTAAAAGGTGGATCGCCGTCAAAAATTTCACTCAGGCTACCTATCCCGTGGTCATGCAGGTGATGAGCCATTGGCTCTAAAAAAGTTCGTGCCTGCTGGCGATCGCCGTATACGTTGAAGTGAGCCAGGGCAAAAGGTCCGAGTAGCCAACCCCAAACAGTACCCTGGTGGTAAGCGCCATCTCGCTGATAGCGATCGCCGCCATATTGTCCGTGATAGTTAGCGTGATGGGGGGCCAGCGATCGCAGGCCGTAGGAAGTCAATAAAGCTCGTCCACAAGCATCAACAACCTGCTTCTGCCGAGCCGCTGTTAACAATGGGGGAACATGGCGTCCGGCTGCTAGCGGCAGTGCCACTGCAAAAATTTGATTGGGGCGGAGGCTGGCATCGTCGCCATCAGGGCCATCAATCAAGTCGTAGCAGTGCCCACCAGATTCGTGCCAAAAGCGGTTGAACTGGGCTTGAATACGCGTGGCGATCGCCGCATAATCTTTGGCTGGCTGGCCTAGAGCCTGGGCAAATTGAACCATTGTTTGCACAGCGCTGTACCACAGGGCGTTGATTTCTACTGGCTTACCGATACGTGGCGTAACCACCCAATCGTCCACCTTGGCGTCCATCCAGGTGAGCTGGACACCCTCTTCTCCAGCGTAGAGTAAACCGTCAGTATCCAAATGGATGTTGTAGCGTGTGCCCCGGCAATGCCAGTCAATAATTTCAGCCAGCACCGGAAAGATCTGCTCAAGCAGTGCCGCATCTGCCGTTGCTTCGTAGTAAAGCCGTACCGCTTCAAAATACCAAAGGGTTGCATCAACGGTATTGTATTCGGGTGTTTCTCCTCTATCGGGAAAGCGGTTGGGTAACATGCCTTGATCGATATAGCGAGCAAACGTTCTCAAAATGGCTGCGGCTACGTCTGGGCGTCCGGTGGTTAGCGTCAGACCGGGTAAGCTAATCATTGTGTCGCGTCCCCAATCCCCAAACCAAGGATAGCCAGCGATTAGGGTTTGGCCGCTACCAGGGCTATCAGCCGAGCGCTCAACGATAAACTGATCCGCCGATAGCACCAGTTGACCAATCCAATCCGGGGCTGATTGAGCGCTCGACGATGAGCTGCTCTGCCAGCGATCAATGAGGTTTTGTTCGTATGTGCGACGCTGAGCCAAAACAGCTTCAGCTTCTAAGCAGGCATTGGCTGCCGTACTGGCAATGAGCGTGATTGACTCGTTTGGCGCTAAAAGCACCTCAACTGTTGCCACCTGTAAATGATCTTCTTGATCGCGCAAGCCCCGGTAGCGCTCTAAAGCCAAGTCAAAGCGATAGTGCCATTGGTGAGTCGGTTGTAGATGAGCGCGATCGCAGAAGAGGTAGAAGGGGACGGCTGTAGCGAAGGCTTGAATTCTTAGCCCATGAGAAACAGGTGCGATCGCCATCTGCCAGCCTTTGGCCTGCGTATCTCCGTGATAGTCGCGGTAGTTTACCAGTACTTTTAGCGATAGGGTGAGGGGCTGACTGGCTCGATGTAAGCAATAGCGGACATAGGTTGTATTTTCCCCTGGTGGCATCCAGATTTGCTTGTCGAGCAAAGCATCCCCACAGGCAAATCGCCAAACTGGAAGCGTACCTTCTAAATGAAAGCTTTCTAGTAAGCGATCGCCACGGGGATTAAGGCTACCGTCTCCCCAGCGATTGACATAGAGCGGATACAAGCGACCGTCATAAAGGATGGTTTCATCGGCCTTGGTCACTAACAAGGTACGACCTAGAGGCGGCTTCAGCGCCGCTACCAAAAGGCCGTGGTAACGTCGCGTCAGTAGCCCTGCCACAGTGCCAGCCGCATAGCCACCTATGCCATTAGTCACCAACCACTCGCGTCGTTCTGCGGCTGGTAGATAACCACAGATCTCTCGGCCAAATTCAATTGTCATGGCTGCTAAACCTATCTAGTCGTCAACTGTTGTCAGAGACGCGTGCGACTAGCTGGCAGCGCCAATGCTGTTAAGCCAGCAGAGCGACCTTTAGCCGTGACAGCTCATCATCTCCGTCTAGTCTCTACCCTACGGTGAATGTATGAGCGTAACGAGATCTGCCCGTGAAGATTTAACGTCCTCCCCCAGAGTCTAAGCGTTCAGGCTTGCCATTGCTGGGGGGACGATAGGCTGATTTTTGCCGCAAACGATTGCGACGGCGGCTCCGAATACTTTCTGCGGTGTAAGCCATAGGTAGATTTCTGAGAAAATATAAAAGACTGGCTTTGCCAATAAATTTGGCTTCAAAGTCAAGCCATCTCTTTCCGGATCTTTTGACTAATCGCTATGGCTGAGCTATGAACTGGTTGCAGGTTGAAGGGGTTGTCATTGCTGGACACCAGGTTGCCTCTGGAGCGGCTACTGATAGCCCTTATCCAGCCGGTACTATTGCGCTGCAAACGCCAGCTTTTCAAGAACGGGGCCTCGATATTAGCGTTTACCATCCGGCGACGCTCAACCTCTCGATTGCTCCCTATCACTTAGCGCTGAAATCACCGGCCTATCAGTTTCCCCATGTTCGCTGGACGGAACTGTGTCCGCCTGAAACTTTTTCATTTTGCGATTGCCAGCTTAGTTTTGCGGAAAACGTCTACAGCGGCTTGGTTTACTATCCTCATCCCGAAACTAAAGTCCGGCATTTTCAACCCGCTTCTTTGATTGAGGTGCTGGCTCCAAAAATTCCTGATATTACTTACGGCACCCATTTGCAGCTAAGGCTTGACCCGGCTCAGGTGAAGCTGACTCTCAAAGAAGCTTAATAGTTTTGGCCAGTCGTCAGGCGATCGCTAGTTAGCGGGCAACTTAAGCATAAGTCTTGGCACCCACCTCATGTCTGCCCCCTCTTCTAAACCCATTTTGCAAGGGCGGCTGTATCAGCTAGAACGCCAGCCCTATGCTCAGTTTATTTGGCCTTTAGTTCAGGTCAAACGAGTTTTTCAGTTGGCTTACGACCTGCTTTTAGGGCTGATGTGGGATGAGTTGGTAAAAGGACGACGCTACAGCAACACACTCACCAGTTTGCTGCTTTTGCTGATTTTTGCCGTTTTATCTTTGCTGTTTTACTATCTGCGAGATTTTGACCACTGGCTTTTTATTGGCTTCGGATTGTTGTGGTGGTTTGACGTTGGTTTTGCTAAGCAGCAGTACTTTTGCGGACAAACTTACCAGCAAGTTGCCGTGGCTGAGAAGGCAGACGACGAACTCGAAGTTGTTGTGCAGAGGCGTCAGCAAACTGCTGAGCAAGCCAAGTTTCGGCGATCGCAAGTAGATTATATTTTGATCAAACGGCAGCAGGTTCGCGGGGGTGCCTTTAAAGAAACGTTGACTTATATCTGGCAGGGAAATATTGTCTTACGCGATCGCACTCAGTACCTCGTTTTTGAGAAACAATCGGCGCTAACCGCTTTGAAAGCAGCCCGCAAGCTGGCTCACTATCTACACGATATCCCCGTTATTTTTGCCCATAGTCAAGGCCAAAGCAGATATGCGGCAGAGCCATTAACCACTCAGACGCGGCTGCAACCGCAGCAGAGCGCTAATACTATTCATCAACGGCAGCAGCAGCAGCAGTGGCATATTTTCGTCCGCTGGAATTTGGGTAGTGCTTGGCGCATGCTGAAAGAAGCGCTGCAACAGTCAGGATTTTTACTTTTTGTCGTTCTGACGACCAAGTTTATGGCGCAAACAGGCGAACTGCTGCATCAGATCTGGCTACAAGCCAATTCGCCAGTAGTGATTTTCTTACCCTCCTTGAGAGGGCTTAGCCCAGAGTGGCTCGATTGGTTAGAGGTGGCGATCGCTTTTGGCTTAGTTTTGGGGAAAGGGCTAGAAATTAGTCAGGAAGAGCATTTCTATATCAATGCCAAACGGCTGTCTTTTTGCCTCAATCGCCGCCAAATGGCTCAGCTTAAAACCGCTGAGGTGGACACACTCTTATATTTGCGATCGCCTGAGCCAATGCTGCTGATTGCAGATCAGACTCAGGCGATCGAAGTTAAGGGGCTACAGACTGAAGCAGAGTTTCAAACCTTGCTTGCTCAGCTAGAGCAGGCTATTGCCAGTGTTGGCAAACCTTGAGGCTGATGAAGCTTCAGCGCTGAACCTGATATTTGAGGCTGCTTGGGGCTGGAGCCGCCGCATACTCTATTTGCCACCTTTAGCATCGTTGATTGCTTCTTTGATGATGGCTTTAAAGGCTTTGCCAAAGGCTTCTTCGGTCGCAGGTGGCTTTTTGGGTTTGCTAAATAGCCAGGTTGGCAAGGGTAGCCAACCGGGTTTCCCTTGTTTTTCGCCCCCGCCCAGCATTTCGACAGACCAGACAAACAATACGAATGCGACAATGCCTGCTGCAATCGGTTCGAACATCGCTATCTCAGTAGTAAATGGGTATGTTCTTGACTTAATTCAGAGGAACACAGACTAATTCCTGAAAGTTAACCATTTTTTGGATAAACCATCCAAACCCATTAAGTTTGGGTGAAATTGAGCCTGAAGCGGCTGATTTTTAGAGAAAACGTCAACCGCCATTCACTTAGCTTCAGCTAGCCCTGACCTAAACTGTGTCCGAATATAGCAAAACATCCTCAGCCTAGATATCTGTTAACAATTAATTAAGTTTTCTCAAGGGGTATATCTGTTTTCAGATTTGGGTCGGTAGGGCGATCGCTTGGTTCCGCAAGGTTCTCAGTCTGTGAGCAAATTTTTGCCCCCATGAAGCTGCTCTATGCGATCGCTCAAATCCTGGTTACGCTAGAACTACAAGGCCAGGGAGCGAAGCCACAATGAATGCCGACGAAGTGTTTAGTAAAGCCAATTACCTGTTAAGAAAAAAAAGGTACGCTCAGTGGCATCGGCTGCAAAGTAAGCTACAAATTTTGCGATCGCAAGTGGGTTTTACTGAATCAGGTTCTTCTCGGCCCAAAGCCTGCCTGGGCTGTCTCAACTATCACGGCGTCAGCTACGGTACCAGCAAAGAGAGTCGCCACCTGCTGGTTTGCGCCATGCATCCTTATGGCTGGCAGTCCCCCTCTCCTTGTCCGGATCGGCAGCTCACCAAACCTTCTTAGCGTTAAGT
The DNA here is from genome assembly GCF_052168255.1 of Almyronema sp. Classification (NCBI taxonomy): domain Bacteria; kingdom Bacillati; phylum Cyanobacteriota; class Cyanophyceae; order Nodosilineales; family Nodosilineaceae; genus Almyronema; species Almyronema sp. Next base: position 113,449 of record NZ_JBQLZL010000067.1, read on the forward strand.
TCCAACCTGAATAGATTCCTCGTCACCTACGATACTGTCGCCATTGGGGAAGCGCCTTATTAAGTAAACAAGCTTACTTAGGATAAGGACGCACTGCACGATGACGTATACCGTAGACGCTCAGTTGGTCGATCGCACGCAAGCAGGTCAAGACTATCCCCTGAGTGCCGTTCCCACCGAGGCGCGTAAACCAATCTGGTCGCTAACGCTTTTGCTCATAGGGTTTGCGCTTACTTCCACAACGCTGTTTGCTGGCGGTGCTATTGGCCCTGCTTTTAGCTTTTCGGGCATCCTCAGCGTGATTTTGCTGGGCAATGCCCTTTTGGGTCTTTATTGCGCTGCTTTGGGTTACATTGCGGCTAAAAGCGGTTTAACGACGGTTTTAATGGCTCGCTTTAGTTTCGGGGATATTGGCTCACGCTGGGTAGATTTCGTCATGGGGTTTACCCAAATCGGCTGGTACGCATTTGCGACAGCCGTTGTGGTTCAAGTCTTGGTAGAGCTGCTCAATCTGCCTGATAGTCCTTGGCTCTATGGCCTTTTGGTGCTGATTTTTAACTATGGCTTTTGCGCTACGGCCTATATTGGCTACCGGGCTATTGATTGGCTCAGTCGGCTAGCAGTGCCTGCGATGCTGATTTTGGTTGTGGTGAGTCTGGTTCTAGCGGCTCGCGATTTTGATGCTGCCCAGGTGGCCACCCCCACGGGAGAACTGAGTTTTGGGGCTGCTCTGGCCATTGTGATGGGGACTTTTATTTCGGGGGGGACACAATCGACCAATTGGAGTCGCTTCGCTAACTCCGGCAAAAATGCGGTTTGGGCGACGCTGTCCGCCTTTTTCTTGGTCAACGGGCTGCTGGTGTTTGCTGGGGCTTTTTCTACGCTGGTATACGGCACCCAAGATCTCATTCAAGCCATGGCTACTCAAGGCATTTTGGCGGGTGGCTTAATACTGCTGATTCTCAATGTTTGGACGACGCAAGATAACACCATCTATGCCTTTTCGGTAGCTGGCGCTAATATGTTTCGCACGTCTAAGCGCCATGCGTTTGTTTTAGGTGGGGCAACCTTAGCGCTGGTTTTAACGCTTTCCGGTATTTATGACTTGCTGCCAACGTACCTAATTTTTTTGGGAACGGTGATCCCCCCGGTGGGCGGCATTATTATGGTTGATTTTTGGCTTCGCCATCGCGGTCATTTTCCTTCGCTCTCGGCTCGACTGCCTGAATTTAATTGGGCTGGCATGATTGCCTATGCAATTAGTTCTGCGATCGCTTATCTGAGTGGTGTTTACGACTGGGGGGTAGCTCCGGTCAACGGCATTGTCAGCGCGGCTGTGCTGTATGCCGTGCTGATAAAAGTAGTGCCGCAGCCAATTCGCGATCGCGTTGTCTAGCCTTTCCGCTAGAATCGGTATGCCCTCCGTAAATGAGTCATGTTCTTTAGCGTTGTCATTCCCACCTACAACCGCAAGCCAATTTTAGAAAAATGCCTGCGGGCTATGGAGCATCAGACTTTAGCACCGCAAAGTGCAGTCACAGGCTATGAAATTGTGGTGGTGGATGATGGTTCTACAGACGGTACGGTAACCTGGCTGCAAACCCACGCCGCTGCCTTTCCCCATGTCCGCTTGTTTGAGCAGACTCACCTCGGCCCAGCCGCTGCCAGAAATTTAGGCGTTGAGAAGGCCAAGGGCGATTACATTATTTTTATTGATAGCGATTTGGTGGTGCTAGCAGGCTTCTTACAAGCTCATGCGGATGCTCTACAACGCGGTTTGCAAGCAACGGGTAGCGATCGCGTTTTTACCTACGGTACCGTTATCAATACCTGTAATTTTGAGACGCCTACGGCTGAACCGTTTAAGATTACCGATTACTCACGAGCCTATTTTGCGACTGGCAATGTAGCGATCGCCCGCCAGTGGTTAGAAAAAGCCGGACTGTTTGACACCCGTTTTCAGCTCTATGGTTGGGAAGACCTAGAGTTGGGGGTGCGGCTAAAACAGTTGGGTCTGAAGCTGATTAGCTGCCCGGAAGCGGTAGGGTACCACTGGCACCCCCCCTTTACCCTCGATCAAATCCCTAGTCTGATTGATAAAGAAATTCAACGCGGTCGCATGGGCGTACTGTTTTATCAAAAGCACCCTACTTGGGATGTTCGGCTGATGATTCAGATGACCTGGCTACACCGAATTTTATGGGGTGGGCTAACGCTGGGTGGGGCTTTAAACGAGCGCACAATGGCTCCCCTGCTGCGCTGGCTCATCAACCATGGTAAACCGCAACTCGCGTTAGAAATTGCCCGCATTTTTCTCAACTGGTACAACGTTCAGGGCGTTTACGCCGCTTATCGAGAAGCCCAGTCGTCCTAAAGAGGGGCGCTAAGCGGGTATTAGCTAACCCGCCGTTACCCCCTGTAGCAAACGTCGGCGATCGCCGCTGCTTCTGGCCAATTTGCCTTTGGCGATCAAAGCCGCTGCCAGAAAAGCTTTTTTAACGTCTGCTGCCTTGAGCAATCACTAATACCGATCCAGCAGTAGCTTCACTTCCTCGTCAAAGCTGAGGCTATGCATGGCCTCCCACTCGGCTTGTCGCACGGCTAAATAGGTTTGGGCTAAGGGTTCGCCTAAGGCAGCCATCAGGCAGGTATCTTGACGAAAGTGCTCGATCGCGAGTTTTAAGTGGGTCGGTAAGCGATCGATGCCGCGCCGAATTTGCTCGGCCTCAGGCATTAAACCTGGATCAACCTCGACTGGATGCGGGGGAGAAAGCTTTTGCCGCACCCCCTCCAAGCCAGCGGCGATCACCGATCCCAAGGCTAAATAGGGGTTGGCAGATCCATCCACCGTCTTTAGCTCAAAATGGGTAGGACTTGGCTCAGCCGGATTGGTGGGTACGCGAATAGCTGCTTCGCGGTTGTCATAGCCCCAAGCCCGAAAAGCGCCGCTCCATAAATGAGGCCGCAGTCGGCGGTAAGAGTTGGTGCTAGGAGCCGTTAGCAGCATTAAGGCAGGTAGATGCCGGAGAATGCCAGCAATAAAGGCTTGGGCAACGTCGGATAGCGCTCCTTGGCCGTTGGGGAGAATATTGTTGCCCTCCTGCCAGAGACTCAAGTGCAGATGACAACCACTGCCCGCTGAGTTTTCAAATACTTTAGGCAAAAAGGAAGCCATTAAATGGTGCTGGCGAGCGATGGCGCGAACAGTTTCGCGAAAAGCAATTTGCTGATCAGCCGCTGCCAGGGCAGAGGCATAGCGAACAGAAATCTCTTGCTGACCGGGGCCAGATTCAGGATAGTACTGCTCTACAGCGATATTTTGGGCAATGAGGGCATCGGCGATCGCATCAATCACGGGCTGGTGTAAATCTATTGCCAAACTAGCGGCAAACGGGGTTTCGTCAGCTGGCAAGGGGCGATCGCCTGTTTGTTTTAATAGATAAAACTCATTTTCGAAGGCGGCCTGAACTTGTAAGTCTAAGTCAGCCGCTGCCTGCACCATACGGCGCAAAAAGTTGCGAGGGCACCAAGGCCAAGGCTGTCCGGCTTGCATCATATTGCCGAGAACCCGCGCATGGCTAGGCGCATAGGGCAGCACTGTTAAAGTCGGCTCATCTGGAACCAACCAGACTTCGCCCACAGGGCCTAAGCCGCTGTCGGCTGCTGGCGCATCAACCATCACCGGAACCGCCTGCTGAGCAACTGAAAGCCCGACTCCCTTGTGCCAGTGTTGCGTCAAGGCTCCGACGTGAATGGCTTTAGCGCGAATAACGTTGCCATTGTCACACCACAACACCCGCACAAACCGGACTCCTTGATCGGCTAAAAACGCTGGCGAGATCTCTGGCATTTCTGGCTACCTGCTGCTTAAACTCTGGCCAAATCTTAGCGCTTCTGGCTGGCTTAGACGGTTGAGGCCAGCCTGAAAAGCTAGGTTATTGCTCTTTGTTTAAACCGAGGTCAACGTTGGCGGCTTCGCAAGCTGAACTGACCTAAAGA
>NZ_JBQLZL010000067.1:117547-153700 GCF_052168255.1 Almyronema sp.
GCTATCGGATCTGCTACGGTAAATCAATAAACCTAGAAGAATTGACACAATATTGGCACAATGCGGCAGCTAGCTTTTTGGGGAGTAACCGCTACTTTAGCCGTTGGGAGTGCGCTAATAGGGGTGACACTAGCCGGCGATCGCGACTTAGAAACCGGGCTATCTGCATCGCTCTCCTCCCAATCAACCCCCTCTTTACCACAATTTTTAGTCGTCGCTGGTGGCCCCGTCCCAGGCTACAACGAGATTGCCTTAGAAAAAAATGTGCTTTATTTCCAGCGGACGTTAGCGGCTATGGGAGTTGACCCTGGGCTGGCTGACATTTTTTTTGCCAATGGTAATGATGGGCAGGCAACCGTTCGCTATCTAGATGCGGCTGGGCAGGAGCGCTTTAAGCCCCCTGCTATTCCCCATTTGCAAGGAGCCGCCTCTGTCGATAACTTATTGGCCTGGTTGACTACGGCGCAAACTGCCCCTCAAGACTGTTCAACGTTTTTTTACTTCACTGGGCACGGTGGTTACAACGCCCAAAACGAAGACAACAATACCCTGCTTCTCTGGGGCGATCGCAGTTTTTCCGTGCAAGAACTGGCTACTCAGCTCGATCAGTTGCCTACGACCCAACCCTTCGTAACGATGATGGCTCAGTGCTTTGCGGGATCTTTTGCTAACGTGATCTACGAGGGCGGCAATCCCGAAAATCCTGTGGCCTTACAAACCCGTTGTGGCTTTTTCGCCACCGTTAGCGATCGCCCTTCAGTTGGCTGCACCCCCGAAGTTAACGAAGCCGACTACCAAGATTACAGTTCTAGCTTTTTTGCGGGACTAAGCGGCATCAGTCGCACCGGAGCCGCCGTTCCCTCAGCAGACTACGACCAAGATGGCACCGTTACCTACGCTGAAGCTCATGCCTTTGCCAAAGTTGACGAAGCCACGGCTGACTGGCCTATTTCTACTTCAGAAGCTTGGCTGCAACGGCAAGCAAGCGGTTCAGCGGTGGCTGAAATTTTGAGTTTACCGATCGCAACGCTTCAACACCTGGCTCGCCCCGAACAACAGTTCGTAATTGAGTCGCTATCGGCTCGTATGCAGCTAGATACCCGTCTTTCTTTTCGCGCCAATGCCCGCCAGCTACCACCGCGCGATCGCCTAGATGAAGTTGAGCAAGCCTACCTGATGCGTTTGCAGATGGAATTGACCCATGTTGGCATGGAGCAAAAAATTCGCCAGCGTGGAGACACGGCAGCGATCGCTATTTTGCAGAAGCTGCTTACCTGCGAAGCGGGCAGTTGGGATCAAGAGGCCGAGCGGGTTCGCCAAAACTAGCCGCTTGGGGGATAGCTCAAATACTTTCTAGATACTCTAGCAGGTCAGCCATGTCTTTGGCTTCAGGCTGAAACTGTGGCATAGGTGGGGTTTGGCCGCTAATCACCTGGCGAATTAGATTCACTTTTGACTTACGCTCAGACACCCTATGCAGATCTGGGCCAACTTCACCAGACGCTTCAAAGCCATGACAGACTGCACAGTTCATCTGAAAAATGAGCGCCCCGCGATCGCGATCGCCTTTGAGGGCTAACACTTGCAATATGTAAGGGTCAGAGATCCGAAAATGCTGCACACCCCAAATAATCAAACCTAAGGCAAGCAAAAGACCGACCACCGCGATCGCCAACCGCTGGGTAACGCTAAGCGCCTCGGTAGATTGCTCGTTGAGGGTGTCGTGTGTCAAGGTCAACTGCTGTTCTGGTTACAGAATTTATTTTTATGATTACACAGCTTAAAGTTTTCTCAGGAAGTTAGGCAACCCTTTTAGCCCCGCCAAATCGGCCAAAATCGGCATTCTTCCTTAAGAATACGGGCGATCGCAGCTTTTTCTCTGTGGCTCAGAAAAATTATTACACCTGTTGTAGTCGTTAACAGTCGGGGGCCTTAAGCCCTTACTATTAAAGAGTATGTACAAGTTCCTTTCGAGGAACAGGCAAGTTTTAGCGAAGGAGTGTTGACGTGGTAGAACCCCTACTATCTGGTATTGTGTTGGGCTTGATTCCAGTAACGTTAGCTGGCTTGTTCGTGGCGGCTTATATGCAATACCGTCGCGGCAATCAGCTCAACCTGTAGGGACTGGATGACGCAAATCCTGATTCTCAAATCATCGGGTCAGGCTAGTCCTGACCCTTTATGTATCTGCTGAGCCATCTGAACCCCGCGAAACGCCATCGCTAGTGGGCAGGTTTGGCAGCGCTAGCAAAGCGCTACCGTAGGCGGCTTCTGTTTGGACAGAGGGTGCTACGGGCACCTGTAGCTGTCGGGCGCGGATAGCCGTCCAAGCTTGATTGTGGGCACCTCCCCCTGCCGTATAAACCTGCTTTAAAGAGGAAGCTCCGAGGCTGACGAGGCGGGCGTACCCTTGGGCTTCGATGGTGGCCATGCCTTCTAGCAAGCCTTGAAGAAACACAGCGGCCTCCGGCGGACGCGGTGTAAGGCGGGGTGGCAATTGGGGATCATTGATGGGAAATCGTTCTCCGGGCTGAGGCAGCGGATAATAATTTAAGTGGGTCGGGCGATCGGGCTGAAGCGATTGGCTGAGCTGAGCTAGCTGTGATTCGCTAAAAAACTGGGCTAACACCGCGCCTCCCGTGTTGGAAGCTCCGCCGACTAACCAGCGATCGCCCAAACGATGGCTATAAATACCGTACTGACTTGCTTCGACTCGCCTTTGGCTCAGCAGTTTGAGTACTAAGGTAGAGCCTATCGAGGTGACGGCTGTGCCGGGCTGCTGGGCACCGCTCGCCAGAAAAGCGGCAATGCTATCGGTTGTGCCCGCACATACCCTGCAAGCGACAGGCAGCTTAAACCGCTGAGCGATCGCAGGTAAAACCGGGGCAATGGGGCTACCGGGTGCCCTGACGTCGGGCAAGAGAGTTGCCAGAGGCAATGAAGTCAACCAATTAGGATAAGCCAGGGCAGCCACGTCGTAGCCAAGCTTGAGCGCATTGTGATAGTCGCTGACGCCGAGCCGACCATGGAGCAGAAAGCTCAGCCAGTCAGCCTGGTGGAGCAAATATTGGGCTTCGGCTGGGGGCTGTTGGGGGTTGCCCTGACACCACCACAGCAACTTACTTAAGCTAGACGTTGCACTTTGAACAACATGATTAGCGGGGGCAATTTGAGCCATTGCTGACCCCACCGCCTGCCCCTGAGCGGCGTTGTAAAGCAAGGGTTCTCGGATGACGCGGCCTTGCGCATCACAGAGTAAAACGGTGGCTGAAGTGCCGTTGAGGGCGATCGCCCCCAAGCGCTGCCGTATGGGTAGCGGTATGTCGGCCAAGAGTGCCCAAAGCGTTTCTTGCCACTGCTGAGCTAAAGCGCTGGCGCTAGCGGCAAAGCTAATTTTGGCGGTGGCTTGAATGTGCTGCTGGGTATCGATCGCGATCGCTCTCGCACCGGAAGTGCCAAAGTCAATTCCGAGCGCGTAAATCGGTGAAGCTGACGTCATAAACAAAAAAGCGCCCCGTTGGACGCTCTAAGGATTGAGGGTTTAGCCCTATGGCCGTAGCTGCAATAACCGCCTAAATGCTGATTTCGCTGAGTTCAGCCGTCATATAGTCAAATGGCTGATCCACGAATGCAGTATCTTCAATGCCTGCAGCGGCTACCTTGGCTTTAACTACCTCTTTCATAATTTGAATACCGACAACGGTGGGGCCAATCGGCACGCCTAAAGAATTATAGGTTTCGCGCAGTCCTTGGAGTACGCGCTCATCTAGGACATCTACATTGCCTGAAACCAGGGCGTAGCTACCGTAGCGCAGATAATAGTCCATGTCTCGTAGGCAAGCTGCATAGCGACGAGTCGTGTAAGCATTGCCGCCCGGACGAATAAGCTCTGGCACCTGCTCAAATAGTTTTGAACCTGCTTCTTTGACAATTTCAGCCGCATTGGCACTAATGATACTAGCTGCCTGCACTCTAGCCATACCACTATCAAAGTAAGACTTTAGAGAATCTAATGCAGTGCGATCGAGATAACGCCCAATGCTGTCGTAATTATTAATTAAACTTGTCACTGTATCCCGCATGGAATTCCTCTCCCAACTATCCGCAAGCAAGTAAGAATGTCTTCATTTACAGGGCCACTGCTGCCAGCGCTCTACTCTTAATTGATAGATGTATAGAGACTCGCAAAAGCGATTTTTTGAATCGCCCCAGACCTTTAACTAACGGTTGATATTATTCCTCTAGCAGCAGCTTCGACCTGAGCGCTCACCGCCTAAATGGACGCATATGTGGTTTGCCAAGTCAGCCCAGGAGCCAGTCTATCACGGGCAGTTAGGCACTAAGCGGCATTCCTTAAAAACATGAACGGTGCAGCCGTAATAAGTTTATATTTCGCAACTTTTTGCAACATTTTTCGGTGAGCTGGCTAGGGCTGACCCCGATTAAAGACCTGTTTAAACAGGCAAAAGCGGTTTGACGGCTGCGGTTGCCGCTGCTTGGGGCGGTCAATACCGACTCTTAGAGAATTCTTTAGCTTCACGCAGCAACTGCGTGTAACAAGGTATATCAGTAAAAATGCTGCATTTTCCTGGCCAAAAGCAGCAAATTTTGTATCGAAAAATACAAATTATGCCAACCCCTATTCATAGGATGATTCAGATGATCACACGTCTGGCGCAACCTGCTGTCAGAACTGGTTTGAGAGGCGACTTCAAGGCGCTACTGAACTTTATGTAGGTGATTGGGTTGGGTGAGTTGAGTGACAGTGTTGAGATATCTCAGCTGAGGCTTATCTCTGCGATCGCTGAGCAATCTAACGGTGCCTTTGCGGGCAGCCAACCCACCTTTAGACGTTTTGACGATACCTAGCGGCAAGGAGTAATTCATGGCTACTGCAGAAGATATCCTGAAAAAAATTCAAGATGAAGACATTCAGTTAATTGACCTAAAGTTCATTGATTTACCGGGCGTCTGGCAGCACCTGACTGTGCACAAAAGCCAGATTGATGAAAGCAGCTTTACCGATGGGGTCGCTTTTGATGGTTCCAGCATCCGAGGCTGGAAAGCTATCAACGAATCCGACATGATGATGGTGCCCGATCCTGATACCGCCTGGATCGACCCTTTCATGAAAGAGCCGACCCTGAGCCTGATCTGCACGATTAAAGAACCGCGTACAGGTGAACTGTATGAGCGCTGCCCCCGTGCGATCGCAACCAAAGCGATCGGCTACCTCCAGACCACCGGGATTGGTGATACGGCTTTCTTTGGACCTGAAGCAGAGTTTTTCATCTTCGACGATGTCCGCTTTGACCAAAACGAGCACTCTGCTTACTATTACGTCGATAGTGTAGAAGGCCGTTGGAACACTGGCAAAGTCGAAGAAGGCGGTAACCTGGGCTATAAGCCTCGCTACAAAGAAGGCTATTTTCCGGTAGCCCCTACCGATACCTCCCAAGACATGCGCAGCGAAATGTTGCTGTCGATGGCTGCTCTAGGGGTACCAATCGAAAAGCATCACCATGAGGTTGCTACAGGCGGACAGTGTGAACTGGGCATTCGCTTTGGTGAGCTGATCCAGGCAGCAGATTGGCTGATGATCTACAAGTACTGCATCAAGAACGTTGCCAAAAAGTATGGCAAGACCGTCACCTTTATGCCCAAGCCGCTGTTTAACGACAACGGTTCTGGCATGCACACCCACCAGTCTATCTGGAGCGATGGTCAGCCTTTATTTGCAGGCGATGGCTATGCCGGACTTAGCCAGACAGCGCTGCACTACATCGGCGGCATTCTCAAGCATGCCCCTGCCCTACTGGCCTTCACCAACCCCACTACCAACTCTTACAAGCGTTTGGTACCTGGGTTTGAGGCACCTGTCAACTTAGCGTACTCTCAGGGCAACCGCTCGGCTTCGGTGCGGATTCCCCTCTCCGGCGACAATCCCAAAGCTAAGCGCTTAGAATTCCGTTGTCCGGATGCCACCTCCAATCCGTATCTGGCGTTCGCGGCAATGCTATGCGCAGGGATTGATGGTATCAAGAACCAGATTGATCCCGGTGATCCGCTAGATGTAGATATCTACGATCTCAGCCCCGAAGAACTGGCTAAGATTCCTTCTACACCGGGTTCTCTGCTAGATGCTCTGAAGGCGCTAGAAGCTGACAATGAGTTTTTAACCGTTGGCGGAGTCTTCACCGAAGACTTCATCAACAACTGGATTGAGTACAAGCTCGACAACGAAGTTAACCCCATGCGGTTACGGCCTCATCCTTACGAACTAGCGCTCTACTACGATTGCTAAAGCCTGGAATCACAGCTTGCTCTTAGCGTAAACCGACGACTCCCTACTTCGCTTGAGGTGGGGAGTTTTGTCGCTGTATAAAGATTAAGTGAAGCCAGCTAAGGCATTAGTGCAAGTCCTTACTCGGCTCTCTGGGAAGCTATAAACTCTGATACAGAGATACTAAGTTATTAGGAGAAAGCTCTCTTGTCACAAGCAATTCCGATTTTTTTGGTCAGTGCCGAAGATATTCGTACCCATCACACCGAAAGTCAACAATGGCTTGAAATGTCAGGCTTTAAGGGGCAACCAGGAACCTTTTGCATGGTGCCCAATCAGCAGAATGGCATTGGTAAAGTCTTGGTCGGCAAACCAGAAACCCTCGATACTTGGACATTAGGTGCTTTAGCCCAAACGCTACCCGCTCAAACTTACGCGCTGGCAGATACTTTTTCAGCCGACGTAGCGACTCATTTATGCTTGGGGTGGCAGTTAGGACAGTATCAGTTTGCCAGATACAAGCACACTAGCCCAGAAGCCGTTGCTGAGCTTCAGTTGCCGGAAAATGTAGACAAAGATTATGTCAGCGCCGCAACGGCAGCAATCTTTCTGGTGCGAGATTTGATCAACACCCCTGTTAACGATATGGGGCCAGCTCAGCTAAAAGACTGTGCCCAAACGTTGGCCGAAACCTATGGCGCTAAGCTAGCGGTGATCGCAGGACAGGATTTGCTCGAACACAATTATCCGTTGATTCATGCGGTCGGTCGGGCTAGTGCTCAACCGCCTCTTCTGATTGAGCTGCGGTGGGGAGAGGTAGATGCGCCTAAAGTGACTTTGGTGGGCAAAGGCGTCTGCTTTGATACGGGCGGACTCAACATCAAGCCGGGAGCCAGCATGAAAATGATGAAAAAAGACATGGGAGGCGCTGCTGAAATTTTTGGCCTTGCTCGGATGATCATGCAATTGCAGCTACCTGTGCAGCTACGAGTGCTGGTGCCAGCGGTAGAAAATAGCATTTCTGATAATGCGATGCGGCCTCTAGATGTGATTGCTTCCCGTAAAGGAATTACGGTAGAAGTGGGCAACACCGATGCTGAAGGACGCTTAATTTTGGCAGATGCCCTGTGGGAAGCTTGTAGTGAATCGCCAGATTTGCTGATTGACTGTGCCACGCTGACAGGCGCGGCGCGGGTGGCTTTGGGGACTGAACTGCCTGCATGTTTTTGCAATCGCCCAGACTTGGCGGCGACTTTGCTAAAAATTGGTCAGCAAATTGATGATCCGCTTTGGCCGTTACCGCTTCACTCCCCCTATCGGGCGCTGCTAGAGAGCAAAGTAGCCGATATTTCTAATATTTCTAGTGGTTCTTATGGGGGGGCGATTACGGCAGCTTTGTTTTTGCAAGAGTTTGTTACCCCGGAAACGCCGTGGATTCATGTGGATCTGATGGCTTGGAATTTGCGGAGCTTACCGGGGCGTCCGGAAGGGGGAGAGGCGATGGGGATGCGATCGCTCTTTGAACTTATTCGCCAGCAGGTGGCTAGCTAAATAGGCGTTTGGCTCAAATGCACCCAAAGAAATTTTTCAGAGGCAAGCGCTCAATCACGACCATACAAAGATCGATCGCCTAGGTTGGCGGATTGTTGCTTTGCTGCCGTCTCTAGCCAGAAGCAGCACGATAAGCTAGATAAAGGATTTGCCATTCAATTGCGTTCTATTTGCCAACAACGAGCCGTCACGCGGCTTTGGCCTGACTGAACGCCTACCCTGATCGATGAGTTGGGCGCAGATTCTAACTGTTTTGTAATTAAACAGGCGATCGCATTTTTTTGATAGCTAGCAATGCAAACCTCCGAAAAGCCACTCAAACTGAAGACCGACCTAGCGTCCAATGCGCTGACGGGATTTGATGCTCACGATCCGCCTAGCCCAGCTTTAATTGACGCTTGTGTTCACTGTGGCTTTTGTTTAACCACCTGCCCTAGCTACCGGGTCATTGGCAAAGAGAATGACTCGCCTCGCGGTCGCATTTACCTGATGGATGCGATCAACAAAGGTGAAGCCCCTTTGTCGCCAACCTCAGTGCAGCATTTCGATTCTTGCCTGGGCTGTCTGGCTTGCACAACGGCTTGTCCTTCCGGTGTTCAGTACGATCAGCTCATTGCGGCCACCCGACCTCAAATTCGTCGTAACCATCCGCGTAGTTTGTTTGAGCGAGCGTTTCGCGGCCTGATTTTTTCACTTTTTCCCTACCCCGATCGAATTCGGCTTTTACTGACGCCGTTAGCGCTTTATCAAAAGCTAGGACTTTCTGAACTCATTCAAAAAACGGGGTTGCTCAAGCACCTATCGCCCCATCTAGCGGCGATGGAGGCTCTGCTGCCTCCGGTGACCCCCCGCTGCTTTCAGGCCAATTTGCCAGACTATTTGCCTGCTCAGGGGCTAAAGCGTTATCGAGTCGGCCTGATTTTGGGCTGTGTGCAGCGTGTTTTCTTTTCGGGGGTCAATGAAGCGACAGCGCGGGTTTTGACCGCGAACGGCTGTGAGGTCGTCATTCCTCAGAGCCAGGGATGTTGCGCGGCGCTACCAGAACACCAGGGCGAAGAAGCGCAGGCCGCAGCCCTAGCGCGTCAAATGATTGACAGTTTTGCCGACACGGCGGTGGATTATGTCATTATCAATGCGGCAGGCTGCGGCCATACCCTCAAGGAGTACGGCTATATTCTGCGGCATGACCCCCTCTATCGAGACAAAGCGATCGCATTTTCTGCTAAGGTGCGCGATGTTCAAGAATTTTTAGCGGAAGTGGGTTTGACGGCAACCCTGCAGCCGCTTCAAGATGAACCATTGACCTTGGTTTACCAAGATGCCTGTCACCTGCTGCATGGGCAAAAAATCAGCTTGCAGCCCCGCCAGCTTTTGCAGCAAATTCCGGGGGTACAGTTGCGAGAACCGCTTGATGCCGCTTTGTGCTGTGGCAGTGCGGGCGTTTACAACATGCTACAGCCGCAGATAGCTGAAGAACTGGGTCAGATGAAGGTCAGAAATCTGCTGAATACCCAGGCCGATTTAATTGCTTCGTCTAATCCTGGCTGCTCTTTGCAAATTAAAAAAGCAATGCAGTCGCAAACCCAGTCAATTCCTTTGAAGCATCCGATTGAACTGCTAGATATGTCGATTCGCGGCGAAAAATTGTAGAGGGATTGGGAGGTGATTTATCTTTGGCCGTGCCAGCGCCGATGAAACCACCCCGAACAAAACCTCGTGCTAGTGCCTTAGATCAGGCGTTAACCATTTCTTTGGCTTTAATGGGTTCGGTTTCCATTTCGCGAGCAACCTGATCGGCGATCGCTGGAATTTCGTCAGGCCCAGTAATCAGGCGAACGCCGCGTTTGCGGGTGAAATAGTTCCAGGCCCACTGAGTCAAAACCAGGAGTTTGTTGTCAAACTCAATTAAGAAATAGATGTGGACAATAATCCAGGTGAGCCAAGCTGGAAAGCCCCACATTTTGAGCGTCCCGATATTGGCGACAGCGGCGTTGCGGCCAATGACTGCCATGCTGCCCTTGTCTTTGTAGACAAAAGCGGGCAGGTCTTCACCCGTCAGGCGTTTGCAGATGACTTTGGCAATATACTCTCCCTGCTGCATAGCAACAGCGGCAATACCAGGCAGGGGGCGATCGTCTTGGTGGGCATAGTGGGCTAGGTCGCCCACCACATACAGATTGGGATAGCCCTTGATGCTAAAGTCAGGCTCAACCATGACGCGACCAACGCGGTCGAGTTCGGCTCCGGTACAGTCTGCGATCGCTTTGCCCATTGGGGATGCTTTGACCCCCGCAGCCCACAGCACCGTGCAAGCCTGAATGTTCTCTATTTGATCACCGCGTTTGATGGTGACGTTATCCCCTTCAATGTCGGTGACTAAAGACTGGGTTTGTACCGTTACCCCTAGCTTTTCTAAAGACTTTTGCGCTTTGGCTGAGAGTTCAGAAGGATAGGGCGGTAGCACCCGATCTAGACCTTCTACCAGCAAAATCTTAGTTTGGGTGGTATCAATATTGCGGAAGTCGTCTTTGAGGGTACCAAAGGCCAGTTCTGCCAACGCCCCTGCTAGCTCAACTCCAGTGGGGCCACCACCAACTACGACAAAGGTTTGCAGGGCTTTGCGCTTTTGTAAATCGGTTTCTTTCTCAGCCGCTTCAAAGGCTAAGAAAATGCGGCGGCGTACTTCTAGGGCATCTTCTACTGTTTTCATGCCAGGGGCAATATCCGCCCACTCATCGCGACCAAAATAGTGGTGGCTAACGCCCGTAGCGACGATCAAACTATCGTAGGGCACCACCTCGCCATTTTTGAGATAAACTTGCTGCTCTTTGGGATTAACTCGGATGACTTCACCCATCAATACGCGCGTGTTTTTTTGATCGCTTAAAACTGAGCGCAAAGGTGAAGAAATATCCCCGGCTGAAAGCCCCCCGGTTGCCACTTGATAAAGCAGGGGTTGGAATAAATGAAAATTACGTTTGTCGATCAGCGTCACTTTTACGGGGGATTTGGCGAGCGATTTAGCTGCATAAAGACCGCCAAATCCACCGCCAATAATTACAACATGGTGCATGGATTCTGATGGCCCAGTGGTGGTTTCTGCAGAAGCTGGGGTGCGCTGAAGGACTGCTGTCATGGGTTTGTAACCATTTATGAAGTGGCTCTTGTAGAGAATTCTACCTGCCAAAGCATAGTTATGGCTACCCGTCCAGATTTTTTTACACAATTTTGTTATGGCCTGTTAGCACTTAAAGATTTGTTACTAACTGCTGTTAGTATTGCCAGCCCTTGAATAGCTGGAATTCTTGTCAGATCGCTTTTCTGCGGTAGGCAAAAATAAGTCATTAAAGATGTGATGTCTTGATAGGAAAGATAAGAAATATTAAACGTATAGGCTGATACGGAAGGCATTCTTTCCCTTTGCATGCTCAATTTATCGATACTTCAATGACGCTCAGAAATTTGAGGCGTGTCTACGTCATTTCAGCCTACAAAGCATCCGCTTTGACCCCGGTTTAACATCAATTCTCGATTTTGGATTTTCGATTTTGAATTGAACAGTCTTGGCTCTGCATCCGTTTCGTCATTCTCATCTGTACCTTTCTTTTGCAGAATCGGTGTAACCCCTGTTCGAGTAAAGAGCGTTATGGCTGTAGCTACCAGCTTTGAGGTGCTTCAACGGCTAAAATCTGCTGGCAGAAACGCTTTCCGCTGCCTGCTGCTTTTAGCCTTCTGACTTTAGCTATTGATGCTGGGTAGCCAAGTCGATTGATCCGCCTATAAATTGGCGCTAGGGCTTGAAGGGGGCGCTTAAACTGAAGGCAAACTTGCCAGAATTTCGTCAATGCCGCTGTAGATTAAGTCCAGTTCTGCTTCGGTAATGCAATAAGGCAACAACAGATAGAGGACGTTGCCTAAGGGGCGTAGCAATAACCCTTTGCTAAGCGATCGCTGGCGAATTTGGGCACCAATTTGGTTGAAATAACCTGGGTCGCCAGCCGTGACTAAGTCCATTGCAGCGATCGCCCCGGTACAGCGAATTCGTTCAATTTGAGGATTGTCTGCTAAATGAACCAAACGCCGCTGGTGCTGGGCTTCTAGGCCGCGAAAAGCTGCTTCTGTTTCAATCAGCAGATCGAGTGAAGCCAATGCTGCGGCACAGCCTAGAGGATTAGCGGTAAAACTATGGCCGTGATAGAGCGCTTTTTGGGCTTCGTCGCTGTAAAAAGCAGCGTAAATTTTTTCACTACAAACGGTGACTGCTAGTGGCAAAAAGCCCCCCGTTAGCCCTTTAGACAGGCAAATAAGGTCTGGCTCGACTGCGGCACGCGTACAGGCAAACCAGTCTCCTGTGCGGCCAAACCCTGTCATGACCTCGTCAAAAATCAGTAGGGTATCGGACTGACGGGCGATCGCCTGAAGCTGTTGTAAAAACTGGGGACGGCACATCCGCATGCCGCCTGCCCCTTGTACCAGCGGCTCTAAAATAATGGCGGCAAAGCTACCCGTTGCTAGCTTTGCCGCAATCTGGGCGATCGCTTGTGCTTCTTTTTGCTCAACCGTTTCATCTCCCCAATAGGTCGCTGGAAAAGGGGCAAACTCCACTTGAAACAGCAAATCATCAAAAGCAGCCGTAAAGGGCGATCGCGCCCCGACCGCCATAGCGCCAAAGGTATCGCCATGGTAAGCCCCTGTAAAAGCTAAAAACTGGGGGCGGTGCTGCCTTTGGTTGTGCCAGTATTGGTAGGCCATCTTTAAGGCCACCTCTACAGCGGTTGAGCCATTGTCTGAAAAGAAAACGCGGCTGAGCGCCCCTGGCAGGTACTTGACTAGGCGAGTGGCAATTTGTTCAGCCGGGTCGTGGGTAAAGCCCGCAAAGATCACCTGCTCTAAGACTTGGGCTTGCTGATAGATGGCCTCAGCAATACGCGGATGGGCGTGACCGTGGATGTTGACCCACCAGCTTGAAATGCAGTCGAGGATTTGCTGACCGTCTTCGAGGGTGAGCCATGCTCCCTGGCCCGATTTGACCTTGAGGGGGTCTGGAGCGGTTTTGGCCTGGGTAAAGGGGTGCCAAAGATGAGGATGAGCCATGAGCTAGCTTAACTGTCTACCTGGCTGACCCGTCGCAGCTTCAGCACATCGGTCATTTTGCGAAGCTGGTGGAGGGTTTGTTCTAGCTGGGCGTGGTCGCGCACGTCTAAGCCTAAATCGATTTCGGCAATTTGTCCCGGATACGTTTTGACCTGAGCGCTGTGAACGTTGATTTTTAGATCTGATAGGTGAGAAAGAATGTCTTTCATCACCCCCACTCGGTCAATGACTTCAATTTTAAGCTGTACCGGATATGTTAGCGGTCGTCCGCTGGGGGAGTCTTGCTGGTTCCAGCTAACCGGGATCAAGCGATCGCCTGGAATTTCTTTAATGTTAGGACAGCCCTGACGGTGGACGGCAATGCCACGACTGCCTAGCCCCACAACGCCGATAATGGCCTCTCCTGGCAGCGGATTACAGCAGCCAGCAATATGGTGTAGTAACCCCTCAATGCCTAGAATGGGAGACTCGTGGCTGCCAGCATGCGATCGCGCTGACGGGCTAAATGTTGCGGTATGGACGGCCTCAGCCGCTAACGTGTTGGCTTCATTTTCAATCGGCTGCTGGGCTTTGACGGCTTCGCGCAAACGATTGACCACCAGATTTAGCGTCACTTCGCCATAGCCTAATCCTGCTAGCAAATCGTCAACGCAGGGATAGTTGCAGCGCTCCGCGACAATTTGAGCTGGTTCTGACTTTAATAAAGACTCAAAACCACTCTTGCCCAGCTCTTTTTCTAGCATGTCACGCCCACGAGCCATGTTTTCGTCCCGGTGCGATCGCTTATACCACTGGCGGATGCGGTTGCGGGCACTGGCGGTAACCACAAAGTTAAGCCAGTCTAAGCTGGGATGGCTATTTTTCTGAGTAATGATTTCAACAATATCGCCGTTTTGCAGTTGAGTATCTAGCGTCACAATCCGGCCATTGACTTTGGCACCCGCGCAGTGATTACCAACTTCGGTATGAATGCGGTAAGCAAAATCTACTGGCGTGGCGCTGCGAGAAAGCGATACCACATCGCCATCAGGGGTAAAGACATAAACGTCTTCGTCAAACAGATTGCCTTTAACGTCGTCTAAAAATTCTTGGGCGTCGTTAAGATCGTGCTGCCACTCCAGCAGTTGTCGTAGCCAGGTGAATTTTTCATCCTCAGCCGTTAGTTTTTTGTTGCTAGAGGTGCCAGTTTCTTTGTATTTCCAGTGGGCGGCAATACCGTATTCGGCGATATGGTGCATCTCTAGGGTACGAATTTGCACTTCAATCGGGCGACCGTGGTGACCAATAACGACCGTATGCAACGACTGGTAGCGGTTGGGTTTGGGCAGACCGATATAGTCTTTAAAGCGACCTGGAATAGGACGAAACGCGTCGTGGACAACGGCTAAAGCCCGATAGCATTCTTCGTGAGTGCTAACAATCAGACGAATAGCGGCTACATCATAAATTTCATGAAAGTCTTTGCCCTGACGCTGCATTTTGCGATAAATGCCGTACAGGTGCTTGGGGCGGCTGTTGACATCCATGCAGTGAACCCCTAGCTGCGCTAAGCGATCGCATAAGGTTTCTGCTACCTGCTTGAGTCGGGTTTCGCGGTCAGCCCGCTTCTCCGTCACGTATTCTTGCATTTGGCGATAAGCATCGGGGTCTAGATACTTAAAACACAAGTCTTCTAGCTCCCACTTGAAGCGACCAATGCCTAAGCGATTCGCTAGCGGGGCAAAAATTTCGAGGGTTTCTTGAGCAATGCGCTGCTGCTTTGCGGCGGCAAGGTGCTCTAACGTGCGCATATTGTGCAAGCGATCGGCTAGCTTCACCACAATCACGCGAATGTCTTGAGCCATTGCCAAAAACATGCGGCGAAAGTTTTCGGCTTGGCGTTCAGTTTTGCTATGAAAGTTAAATTTAGAAAGCTTCGTTACCCCTTCGACTAGCTGCCTCACTTCTGCCCCAAAGTGAGCCTCGATCTCTTCGGGGGTGACGACGGTATCTTCAACCACATCATGCAAAAAGCCTGCTGCAATCATGGCGCTATCGCCGCCCAAATCTCGCAAAAGGCCAGCTACCGCAACGGGATGACAAATATAAGGCTCTCCAGAGGCGCGATTTTGCCCTCGATGGAGCCGATAAGCAAACTCAAAGGCTTGGCAAACTAGCTCACTGTTAGAGCGATCGTCTTCAATGGCTTCAGGTTCTAGTTCGCCATTGGCAATTTTTTGCTGGCTCAGCAGGCAGGTCTGCAGCCAATCAGGAAGGGGAAAGTCGGTAGGAATTGCAGGAGCGGTAGCAACGTTCATAGCCTTTATTGCCGAGAAAGCGTCAGGGAAGATGGGATTTGGAAGATTTTACTGTATTGCCAGAAATTCAGCCGCTCAAAAGCTGAAAAAAGTGGTTTGCAGCTATCTACAATTTGTGAAAGCCAGAAATCTAAAAGCGATCTCTGATAGGGGGTAAAGAACGGCAAAACCGCTTTAGAGAAGGCTTTTAATTAAGCTAATGACTCAACCTGCCAGACTCGCAAGTCGGCATTTTGTAGAGGCTCAAATTATAAAGAGCGCTGTCCCACCTAAGGTGACAACACGCAATAAACGTAAGGCTTATTTATTTAATGATAGACAAACTCTCAATTTGAAGCACTCAGTACGGTCGTTTTACCCATTCAATTGCCGATGCTATCACCCGACTCTCAGCAAATGCTTAGCCGTTTTCAAGCCGAGCGACAGCAGCTTGAAGCCCAGGTTACCCAGGCGAACCCCGATACTCAGCAGCTACAGGTCAACTTTTTAAAGCTACAGCAAAGGTTTCAGCAACAGATTTTGCCCCTGCGGGACAACAGCTTAAGTGTTGCAGCGCAAACCCAACTGCAAGCCTACCAAACCGAGATGAATCGATTGATGCGGCTGCTTGCGGTTGATATTAGCTTTTTGCAAACCGTTCGCCAGTCTATTAAGCAACAGCAAAGGCAGGCTCAAATTCAACAGCGATTGGGCAGTCTGGGACAGTTTTGCGAGGCGCTTTTGACCGGACATTCCAGTCGCGATGGCGGCTGAAGTGGTAGAGTTTTGCTACTATTGCGATCGCTTGACGATAGGGAAGGAGACAGTTTCAGTGGAGTGTCCTAAGCAAAAAGGGGTATCGCTGGTTGAAGGACAACTATCGGCAGGTCCAACGGCCTATGGTTGTCCCCAGTGTCAAGGCAACTGGATTGCTCCAGAGCATTACAGCCAGTGGCAAGCCAGCCAGCCCCAACCGCCGCCGCCACAGGCGGTAAAGGTTGCACCCAGTATGCTTGATCTGGACTTTGAACCGGCTGAACTAGACAATCGGGCGGCGCTTTGCCCAGACTGTAGCCATTATTTAGTGCGGGCTAAGGTCAATTTGAAGCACGCTGCTTTTTATGTAGAACGCTGCCCTAACTGCAAAGGATTTTGGTGCGATCGCGGCGAATGGCAAGTTTTGCAGCAGCTAGATCTGCATACCCATCTTGAATCGCTGTTTTCTAGCGAATGGCAAAACCGGGTACGTACGCTAGAACAAGCCGAGCGCGAGCGGCAGGCGACGGTCGAAAAGCTTGGCTCAGACCTGGCTTATCAGGTATTTCAGTTAGCCGAAAAACTAGAAAATCATCCCAACGGGGATTTTGGTGTGGCCTACTTAATGCGCCGATTCAATAGTGAATAAAGGTCTGGTAGTTTTGCCGTTTATGCGTTGCTGGGTGGGTGGGCAACAGCTCTATAGCGGCATAGATTTGAACTTGAGTTGATCCCAAAAGTTTAGTTACTGATAGTGGTTCAGCCCTTAAGAAAGGGGCTGAGGGATGCTGGCTTGGCTATAATTGATCAGCAATCTATCGCTGATTAGATATTCCTTAGGGCAGAAAAATCTGCTGCACGAGTTCTACAAAACGAAGGATTAACCTTTTACTAATTTTTGTAAGTATAGAGAGACAGTCAAGGATTTGAACTGACTGGCTTACAACTTTGAGATTTGCCAGTTTAAGTTAAGGGCTAGATTGCTAAGCGATCGCTACTAAACTTATCTGTCTTTATTTTTGAAGTTATAAGCTAGTATTTCTATCTTTTCAAACTGTTTTGTTTTTATCTATTTTATAGGCCGGAGAATTTGCCCATGAAACGCTTAACTTTGACTTTAATGTCAGCTTTGATTGCAGCAGCAGCGATCGCGCCTGCTGTAAAAGCTCAGATGAACCAGCAGGGTAATACACAACCCGTCAACCTCGATACCTACAACGATGGTAGCCGTGAGGGTACGCAAAACTTTGAGCAAGAAGCCCCTGAAGGTCGGTTTCCTGACACCAATCTAGATGAGGCTAACACGCAGCCCGTCAACTTAGAAACCTACGACGATGAAGCCAGAGGCAACAGTTCTCTAGCAGGAATCGTCACACCTTTTGAGCTAACCTACATCGCCTACTCTGGTGGTTTGCGCGACTATGGTGTACCTGCTGCTCAAACCTTAACCAGTGAGTATCAAATCGGCAATGTTACTGCCGAGCAGGTAGTTGAAGCAGCTATTCGCGATAGCTTAGTTGACGCTTCTGCTATGGACGATGAAAGATACATTGACCGGGTTGATTACTTCTTGCGCTTATTAGAGCCTGGTGAAATCGAAAGCTAAACTTTTTAGCTGAGACTTTAGCTAATTAATGAAGATGCAAACGCCTTTGTTTTTTAGCTGAACTTTATCGCCCAGAGAAACTACACCTGCAGGTGTTTGTTCTCTGGGCTTTCGCTTTTAAGCCTTGCTGAGGTTAAAAGCGATCGCGGTAAGAAAATATTTGAAAAGATATCTGCCGCGTAGCAAAACGATTTAGATCTCCCTAAATTCCCCTTTTTAAGGATGATTTCCGAGTCGATTCCCTCATTCTCATTTGCGGGGGAGGATAAGGGAGGTCATGAGTGCATAAAATCATAACCCTTGGCTTTTCAAACATTCTTTGAGGCTGTTCACTTTTTTGCCTTAATTCTAGGTTGCTTCCTCCGTCAGTTCATCCATAAAAAGCCTGCTTCTCTCTGAAAAGCAGGCTTCGGTAAAAAATGGCTAACAGCGACCCTACAAGCTGCGATCGCCATTAACGCATTTAGCACATAGCGCTCTACCAGATTTAGGGATGAAACTGGCTATTGCCAAACATAAACCTTAGCCTCAAATTCAGCTAAATCTGTAATGAGCTGACCATCGTGAACCTCAACGTCATAGTCACCTGTCCACTCGTGCCAGGTGCCATCGGCTGGGAAGTTAGGGAAAGCGTAGTCAGCTAAAAAGTTATCGGAGAAGTTAACCACCACGGCAACCCGTGACCCTTCATCATTCCAGCGAGTGAAGGCAAAAATTCGACCTTCTGGATTTTCGTGAAAGAACTCAATGTTTTCTCCGTAGAGGGCATGGTTTTGTTTGCGCAGAGAAATTAAGCCTTTGTAGTACTCAAACAAATGACGATTAGAGTCGTTTTTGAGCAGCGTCCAGTCGATTTTCTTTGGCTCAATCGTTTTGTGCTGGTATTCGCCAAACTCTTCTCCCATCCACAGCATAGGAACCCCCACTGCCGTCATCAGCAAGGCAATGCCTAAGCGGGCGCGTTTGAAGGCGGCGTCGTCTAAAATTTCGCGATCGCCAAGTGCCCCCATTAAATAATCGTGGTCGTGATTGTTCAAAAAGTTAACCACATTCACCGCTCCAGCGTAGCCCTGGCGGCGGCAGTCTAGCACATCTTTGAGTTTTTCTAGGTCAAACTGGTTGTCACAAAGGTGATCGCGCAGCGTGAAATAAAAGCTGTAATGCCATAACCCGTCCATCGGGCCTTCTAAGCCTGTGACTTCTGTCTTTTCGGGCACATAT
This sequence comes from Almyronema sp., assembly GCF_052168255.1. Lineage (NCBI taxonomy): Bacteria > Bacillati > Cyanobacteriota > Cyanophyceae > Nodosilineales > Nodosilineaceae > Almyronema > Almyronema sp. The sequence continues at coordinate 136,335 of NZ_JBQLZL010000067.1, forward strand.
TCAGCCACGTTGTAAAAAGGTTTAGGGCCAGACCATTCTTCGGCTTGAGCAGTTACCCAACCGAGAAAATCAAAGTTTTCAATCTGCCGCGCCGCATCATAGCGCACCCCGTCGATGTGGTATTCCTGTACCCAAAAACGGATGACATCGCCAGCAAATTGCCGAGCCGGAAAGCGGTCATATTTTTCGTCGTAAAATTCGTAGTTAAATTCTGGGCCCCAGTTGTATTCTTCGTCTTTGGGGGAGTGATGGTACCAGTAATCGTGGTCAATTTGGGTGAGCGGACATTCAGTGTCGGAGTGGTTGTAAATGCCATCCATCAAGACACGAATACCGCGTCCGTGGCATTCGTCAATCAGTTTTTTTAAGCCTTGGGTGCTACCGTAGCTGGACTCAGGTGCAAAGTAGTAGCGGGGGTTATAGCCCCAACTATAATCACCCGGATATTCTTTAACGGGCATTAGCTCAATAGCGTTGATCCCCAACTCCGATAGATAGTCTAACTTTTCTACGACATGCTGATAACATCCTCTCGGATAGGGGTCGTCTTCGCCACCTGAAAAGTCGCCAACATGCAGTTCGTAGATAATAAGCTGATGATCCGGTGGCAAAGGTTTATCATCGTTTTGCCAAACATAGTCGTCTACAATCTGTTTGCCGTCTTTGATGCGAACAATTCCATTTTGGCTGGCATCGTCAATATCCGTCGCGTAGGGATCGGTAATCGTGATCCATTCATCGGCGTCAAAAAACCAGCTTTTTGATTGCAGCCGGAATTTGTACTGGTAAGTGCCATCTGCTAGCTCAACCTGAGTGCGGAAGTAACCATCATCTCCTTTTTCCATCGGCACCTCTTCCCAGTCAGAGAAGGTGCCAATCAGCATGGCTGCTTTGTTGTAAGGAGCCAGCAATTTAAATTCAACTAGATTAGCCAAAATGCCCTCCAGGCAAGTGATGAAATAAGGTTAGTAGCCTGGTCTGGGTGGGAAGGCAAGCTTGTCGCTGTTTCAGCGATCGCCTATCAAGCTCACCGTGTTTGTCAGTCGATTGGTCAAACTGACTTAACCAGGCTTAGAGGATGTTTGAAAAGTCTCCTAGCGTAGATTGGGCTACCCTCACCACCCATAAACCTCTACGGTAAAATGGACGTTTGAGGCATCTTCAAAACTGGTTCGAGTTGCCTTGGCCACACGGATTAACCCTTTTAAAACATCCTTTTAGCTAAAAAATCGTCAACTCACGCAACATCGCCTTACAAGGGGCACAATTCGAGACTGTTTTGCTGCAAATAGCAGGTTAAGGGATGGAGAGTTTACCCAAAGCAGTATCGAAGAAAAGCGCTTTAGTTGGCATCTAGCGCTTGGCAGAGAACACCCACAAAAGCGGGTCAAACTGTGTGTTTAGCTACCGCTCATATCTGCCCAAATCGCCTAAAACTTTGAGCTTTGAAACCGAGGCGGCACACCTCTAGCCCGTAACAATTCCCCGCCGTTAGCAGCGCGAACCCGGCAGGCTCAGCCGATAATAAAAAAGCACGCGATCGCCCTTTCACCTGCCCTGCATGAAACGCCAACGCTTCTGGATATGGTTAATCAGCTTTAGCCTGCTCTTTTTCGCTTTGCCTGGGCTAGCCCAAGAGTCGCTGATAGACATTAACTTACCGACTCGTAATCAAGTTGAAGATGCGGCAATCCAAATTGAAGTAGCCTGTGTGCGTTTAGACGGTTACTGTCCGTTTCGGGTGGCTGCTCCCCGTTCAGATTTGGCAGGGCGCGTCAGGGCGATTGAAGCAGTTTTACAACAGGTGCGCGATCGCTACGTGCAAGCGTCAACGCCGAGTTTGCAAACTGAAGTTCGAGTTCAACCTGAGGGGGCACCCCCCGATGCCAATGCAGCCAGCGAACCCTTAGGGCGTAAAGCTCCAGAAATTTATCTCGGCGTCGGCTCCGAACCCTTAGTGCGCCTGATGAGCGTGACCCAGCTAGATGCTGAGTTACGGGGGGCAGATATGGCAACAGCCGCAGACATGATTTTGCAGCGGATTGCCGAAAGCTTAGAGCGATCGCGTTGGGAGCGTCAACCGCCTTACCTAACGCGCCAAATTACCCTGGCGGTGTTGATTGGTTTGAGTTTGCTAATTTTTTGCTGGGTGCTAAACCATTGGGAAAAGCAACTGCGGCAGCAAAAAGCCGCCCTCGCGGGGACTCAGTTTTCGCTGTCATTGCCTTTGCTAACCTGGCTCAACCAGCGCCAGCAGTGGAATTTTACTGAAGCTCAACTGCGATGTTTTCAACTGATTCAGCTAGGGTTAGCGGCAAGTGGCCTATTGCTGATCCTGAGTCGCTTTCCGCAAACCCGCATTGTGCAAGTGCGGACGGTGGAAAGCTTAGAAATTCCGTTCAAGGTGGGGATTGTGGCGTTAGCAACCTATGTTGCCATTCGCCTGAGCTACGCGCTGATTAGCCGCTTGAGTTCTGCGATCGCCCGCGAAGATGACCTCAGCCCCGAAATCAATCGGCGGCTACGGCTGCGAATTAACACCATTTCTAGAGTGATTCGGGGTGTGGTGACGTTAAGCTGTATTGCCATTGGTAGCCTGTTGGCATTGTCCGTCATTGGCATCAATACTGTGCCGCTGATTGCCGGAGCCAGCATCATCGGCGTTGCGCTATCGCTAGCTGCCCAAGACCTGATTAAAGACACGTTTAACGGCTTTTTTATCATCCTCGAAGACCAGTACGCTGTAGGCGATGTGGTGACGATTCAAGGCATTCGTGGACTGGTAGAAAACATGAACCTGCGGATTACACAACTGCGCGATGAGGCAGGTTGCCTGGTGTCTATTCCCAATAGCGAAATTCGGCTCATTGCCAATCACTCTAGCCATTGGTCACGGGCTGATTTGTTTATCCCGGTGGGGTACCACACCAATGTTGACCAGATGTTAGCGCTGATTCAAAGCGTCGCTCACAGCATGAGCCAAGATCCGCAGTGGCAAGAAGCTATTTTGGCGCAGCCGGAGGTTCTTGGGGTAGAAGCGTTTGATGAACGGGGCTTGATGATTCGAGTGTGGATTAAGACACAGCCGCTAAAGCAGTGGGTAGTGGCGCGTGAGTTTCGCCGTCGCCTCAAAGGTGCTTTAGACAAAGCCAATATTGAAATTCCTGCTCATATTGATTTCAAACCCAATCGTTAAAAAAGCTATCTGCTTCTGCCTAAAGACATAATTTGCGGCTATGTTGGGCGTGATCGTTTTCTAGCCGTCATGATTTTCGATCTTGCGAATCTGCCTTATTGGATATTTTTAGGGACAGGGATTCTGCTGTTTCTGTTTGTTATTTTGTCGGGCGGGGGAGACGATGACCTAGAGGTGGATACGGAGGTTGACCTCGATGCTGACCTGGATATTGAGGCTGATTTAGACACTGACGTTGAAACCAACCCCGTCGATCTAGATGCCGATAGCGACGGCGAACTCAGTTTAGGCCAGGTTTTAGCCTGGTTTGGCATTGGTCGTGCTCCTTTAATCTTGCTGCTGGCGCTAGATTTGAGCATTTGGGGACTTGGCGGTTGGTTGCTTAACGTGGCGATCGCTGAAATCACAGGTCAAATACCGCTGGGCTTTGGGGCGGGTGGGGTGCTAGTGCTATCACTGGCGATCGCGCTTCTAATAGGCAGCTTGGTTTCGCGTCCGGTGGGCAAAGTTTTTGCTGCTTTTAGCGAAGATGCCAGTGAAGATCGCCTGATCGGTTGTGTCGGGCGGGTGGTATCTGCCGCCTTGCCGTTTGAAAGCTCCAGCAAAATTGGTCAGGTCGATGTCATTGATGCCGCTCGTAACCTGGTAACAGTCAGCGCTGTCATCCCTGACTGGGCCAACATTACTGTACGCCGAGGGGCAAATGTGATCGTGATCGATCGCACAGTGCGCAGCTACCTGGTGATCGCCCAAGACAGCCTTGATCAAGAACGGTGGCTGGCGGGCGACATTCCGCAAAAGCCATAACCTGCCTTTTTTAATTGCTTTTCTAGACAAACTTGAGCTACTGACTATGTTTTGGTTGACCCTGCTGCAAACTTTACCCACCCTGCCCCAAACTGAACGACCTGAGATAGCTTTCTCGGGTGAAGGGAGGCACTTGCCTCAGACTGAAACCCAACTGGCTACTGTAGGGACGACACCCACCTTAGGGCAGTTGGGCGGCCTAGGGGCGCTAGCCTCCGGTGGGGTGGTGACGATTATCATTCTGCTGCTAGCCGCTGTGTGGGCTTACACCCGGGTATATGTCATTACGCCCACCAACGAAGCCTTTGTCAAAACGGGTGGCGTCATCCGTAAGCAGAAACGGGTGGTGCTCAATGGTGGTTGCGTGGTGCTGCCCGGATTCCATGAGTTGACACGGGTGCCACTGCGCGAAATTTCTATTGATGTGGAGCGCACTGGCAAGCTAGCCGTGCGGACTCAAGACTACCTGCGGGCTGACATGCGGGTGACGCTCTATGTTTGCATTAGCCCGTCTGAGCAAGATGTGCTGATGGCGGCAGCTCGGCTTTCAAACCAGGGCAAAATTACGCCCAACGACATCAAAAATGCCTTAGAAAAACGGGCTGATGATGGCATTCGCGCGGCGGCTAAGACGAAAACGTTAGCCGAAATTGACTCAGACAAGCTGGGTTTTGCCCAAGAAGTGCTGAACCTGATCGAGCCAGACTTAAAAAAAGTGGGGCTAACGCTCAACAACATTGCCATCTCGGAAATTGAAGAAAGCGACACTTACGACACCAACAATTTCTTTGACGCTCAAGGGGTGCGGCTGCGGACTGAAACCATTCAGCGCTCAATTCAGCAAAAGCGAGAGGTTGAACTGGCTACGCAGGTAACGATTGAGCAAAAAGAGCTAGATGCGGAAAAGCGATCGCTGCAAATTGCTCAAGAAAAAGAAGATGCCAACCTGGCGCAACAGTTAGAAGTTGAATCGCTCAAAGCCCAGCGTCAACGCGAAATTCAAGAATCTAAAGACCGCGAGGCGGCAGCTACCCAGCGCACCAAAATTTTGCAAGAAAAATCGGTCGAAGAAGAAGAGATTAAACGCAAGCTCAGCGTCCAGCAAAGCCAAATTGACGCCGACATTGAACTCGAAGAACGACAAAAGCAGCTAAAAGTGGCGCAAGCCCTGCAAAAGCAAGAAGCTGAAGTTGCCGAAGTCAATCGCAAAAAATCGGTTGATGCCTCTAGCTTTAAAGCCCAAGTAGAGCTAGCCGAAGCCGAGCGCGAATCAAAAGTGGCGCAACAAGAAGCTGCGATCGCCATTGCCCAGCGAGAGCGCGATCGCTTTAGCGCCGAAGCCGAGCGCGCCCAAGCCCAAGAAGCGGTCGGCACGGCCACCGCCGTTGAGAAAGCCCAACGAGAACAACAACTATCCGTAATCGCCGCTGAGCGAGAAGCCCAAGAGCGCCGCATCGCTGATCAAAACGTGGTTGAAATTGACGTATTCCGTCGTCGTCGCCAAGCCGAAATTGCCCGACAGGCGGCTGAACTTGAAGCTGAAGCCATCCGTACCCTAGCCGCAGCGGAACGCGACAAAGCGTTAGCCGAAGCCGAGGGCATTCAAGCCCGCATTACCGCCAAAAACGCTATCAGCACCCCCAACCTCACCGCCGAAGTCATTGCCCAAATTTGGCCGCAGCTAGCCGATAAGCTACCAGAGGTCTTGCAGGCGTTAGCACCGCAACCGGGCGTAATTGGCGATGCCAAGATTTATGCCTTTCCGGGGGCTAATGGCAACGGCAGCAATAGCGGCCTGCAAGACATTAACAAGCTGCTGCTTTCAACTAGCGGCCTAGCGCTGATTAACTCGCTGATTGAAGATGGCAAACTTTCTGCCCTAATTGGCAAAGCCGGACAAATGATTCAGGGATCTGTGCCGCCAGCCGCGCCGCCTACGAGTTCTCCATCTGTGCCGCTAACCCCTGATTCGTCGCGATCGCCTGCTGCGAGTGAAGAGGCTTAACGCTGTGATCGCTAAAGGCAGAAAGCAGAATGAAAAGCTTTCTGTCAGCGACTTTTAGCAATTGAAGGGGGCTAACCTTCTGGCTACAGCCAGCCTACCAAGCTTTCTAACGATGCCATCTCATTGCGTAACTGTTACCAAGCCGTTGGGGAAAAATTTAGCTCTAGGTAGCTTTGGCAAACTTAAACCGCCGCCGCTGACAAGGGAGGATTTTACGGCCTTTAACAGAGTTTCAGCGTGAGAGAGTAGCGCTAGGATAGGAAAAAATTATTCAAGGAAGTTTTAGGATGCAAGATAGCTACGACCTCGATAAACGCAAGCTTTTAATTGGACTCAGCCACGGCTCTATCTTCTTTAGCGCCCTGCTGCTGTCAGCCGGAATTCCGCTGGCAATTTGGTTTGTCTCCAGCGACCCGATTGTTAAAGAAAGTGCTCAAGAAGCCCTTAACTTTCACTTCAATGTTTGGCTATACGGTCTGATTTTTTGGCTGCTGACCTTTGTGCTGATTGGCTATCCGCTGCTGGCTATTCTTTTTGTAGTGCAGATTGTTTTACCGATTTTGGCGATTATCAAAGCGCTACGGGCACCCGAAACGGTTTATCGCTATCCGTTTATCTTCCGCATTCTCTAAGTAATTTCACAGATACTTTCAAAATTGTTTAGCAGGCCATGGCAATCGTGGCCTGTTTTTGCATGGGAAACTACTGAAGTTACCGTCGCTATCCTGATGCAGATCAATTTTTTTGAAGCATAAATCAAAGGGTTCAAAGCCATGTCTACCCTTACCGATACGGATTTCTGACTATCTTTTGCTCACGATCTTGCATTCAGGTCGAAACACTGTGAAAACACCCGATTGGCTCAACTTTTCTGAAAATGCTCTGTTGTTAGGGACGGGTGCTGGCATTGTGGCCTCTGCCGCCACTCAGCAGCTTTTGTATGCTTCAGCGCCGCTTTCGGTTTTAGTGGCGCTGGGATTGGTCAGTCGGCGGCGGCTAGAGCAACGGGTAGAAGAACTAAGCGAAATTTCAGAAAGCACCAGTCAGGTGTTGTCTGAGGCTGTGCATCAGGTTCAAGACCAGGTGGCTACGCTGCCAACGCCTGAAGAATTTATGACGTTGCAGCGAACCGTGATGGCTCATACCGATCGCGCGATTGTGCGGTTCTCGCAACGGCTAGAAGAGGCGCAGCAGCAGTTAGAGCAGCGTTTACATGCCATCGAAGCGCCGGATCTCAGCCAGGTTCACAAAGATATGAGTGAACTGCAAGATCAATATACCTATCTCTGCACCTCTGTAGACCGCTTAAACAGCCAAACGCAGCGTCTATCCAGCATTCCGCGCGTGGAAGCTACGGAGGCTGAAATTGCCCATCTCAAAACTGATCTGATGCAGTTGCGCGTTACCCTTGACGCCTTGGGGTTAGAAACTAAGGGTCAGCTTTCCACCTTGACTGATACCCTGGGCTATTTCGAGCGCCGCTTGCGCGAAGGGAGTGTCACCAGTGACTCAACCGTTCTCAAAGAAGAAGTGCGAGAGCTGATCAAAGCCATTGCTGAACTGGTTCCCCGTCAAGACTTTGCCCGTCTTGCTCAGCAGCTCAAACACCTGACTGAACAGCAGCAGCTTTTAGAAAGTTCGCTGACTGGAGGTCGCTCCTTTTCAGCCGAGGCTGCCTCTATCGACCAACCGCAGCTCAAAGCTTTACAAGAGGCGATCGCCCAGATTACTACCCAGCTAGAAACGGTTCCGGCCACCGACCGTTTAGAAGCCACTGTGCAACAGGCGGTTGCTCAAGCTGTGCAGACGCTGCAAGGCCAGTTTGAACAGATGCAAACGTTTATCTGTACTCTTGAGCAGGCACAGCGCCAGCTTTATCGCCAAATTGAAACTCTGCCCAAAGCTGACGATACCCAGCAGTTGCAAACTCAGCTACAGAAGCTAGGGGTACGGGTTGAGGATACAGAACGGTATTTGCAAGAAGTGCAAGAGACGCTGCTGGCGCGTCTGGAGATGGGCGCGACCTCGCCTCATTTGCCGACTCAACACCGCTGGATTGTAGATTTTCAAGGGACGCGATCGCTGCCTGAGTTAACCAAAGCTACCCCTTCAGACAGCCGCTTGGCGCTAGAATCAGCGATCGCCCGAACGCAAACGCGGCTGATTTTAGTGTGGCCTTGGGCAGACACCTGCGAGCTAGATGCAGCGATTGTGAACCAGTTTGAAGCCTTACTGGCTCGTCAGTGCCGCCTAGAAATTGGCTGGTGTCATGTGGGCGATCGGCGGGAAGGGCGACTGCTGCACACGATTAGTCAGCGCTGGCAGCTAGCGTCCACCCAAAAACGCCAGATTACCGAAGCGCTGAACAAACTACTGCCTCTCAAGCAGCGCTATCCCGATCGCTTTACGTTCAAAATTTTGGGTACGGACGAAAACTTTTTGGTCTGCGACCACAGCTTTGCCATCCTGGGGATGCAGCCAATTAAAACAGCCAATACGGTCTTTGACCAGCTAGCGCTCAAACTCTACACAACTGACCCGCAAGTAGTAGAGCGTCTACAGACCCGCTTTAAAGACCCCACCATTGCCGCTCGCGATGCCGTGGCTTATTTTAACCGAGCCACCACCCGCTATGACCTAGGCGATCAAGAAGCGGCTTTACTGGACTACCATCAGGTGCTGAAGATTACCCCCCACGACCCGGCTGCTTACAATAACCGAGGTTTGATTTATGCCAACCTGGGTAAATTTGAAGCGGCGATCGCTGACTTTAGCCAAGCGGTGCGCTACGATGCTCAACATTTTGCGGGCTACTGCAATCGCGGTTTGCTCTTTCTAGAAAGTGAACAGCTAGAAAGCGCTATTTATGACTTTACCCAGGCTAGCCAAATCCAGGCTGATTCGCCTTTGGCTTATTTTTATCGGGGCGTGGCTTATCAAAAACTGGGACATGTAACAGCCGCGATCGCTGACTTTACCGCCGCCGTTGAGCGCAATCGCGCCCAGATTGCTTTACCGCTATGTTACCGCGCCGCTGCTTATCAAAACGTGGGTGAGTTTCACAAGGCGATCGCTGACTTAGAAACGGCTTCCATTTTTCTGAAAGCCCAAAAAGATGCTCGTAACTTAGTGATGGTGCAGAAAACCTTAGAGAAACTCAAAGGTTTAGCGGTTAAGCAAACGGCAGCGGTCTACAACTAAATCAGCCTTAACTAGGCAAGCTGTTGATGGTGGCTTCAGCCTGGAGCTTAATCTGACCCGGAACAACCGTCAGCCGTTCAAAGCGCAGGGACATGTCGCCTAACTCAAAATTGCGCAAATCTAATAGATCAGCGGCTACTGCTACCAAAGCCTGCGTCAGCGCGGGTTGAGCCTTTGCCTCATCAAGCGGTTCAACATTTTCTAGCACCACCTGGTGCCCCGCTTCGGCCATCCGTGGTTGAGCCTTAAAGGCCACTTTTTGCACTTCGCCAGTTTGCACCAGCTCAACGTCTGCTCGCAGACAAATTGTGTCAATTTCAGGAATAGAAAACTCAACTTGGTGGGGCTTGATGTGAGTTGTCTGGCCTTCAACCTCAATTTGCAGCGTCTCTAGCTTTTGGCCAATGTAGGGAGAATTAAACGCCGCTTCAATGTCGGTTTCAGTCAGCACCACCACGGTTTTAGCTTCGACTGGTTTTTCAATCTCGATTTCTCCGACAGCCGCCTTCAGCGGATTGATCGAAATGGCGTTGGTGGCGAGGTGTAGTTTTTCGCTGCGCAAGCCTTGCTCCATCACCAAGCCTTGACCCTTAACTTCTACAGCGTCTAGTTCGCCTTGAACTAGCTTGCCAGCATCCGTGTTAATACTCACTTCTAAAGTTTCTGCTTGCTCCAGTTGGCTTTCAAGCCCCAACTCTACGGCTTTGCTAATAGCTTGCTCACCGAGATCTAAATCTTTTGACATATCAGATGGCTCAACGCTGTAATAAGTGATCTGGCGCTGATCCTAGTCGTTGAATTGGCCAGAACAAAACCGTCACGGGAGATATGTCGTTAGGCTACGTCAGCAACCGCAACCCCAACTGTACCTTTAGGTTGAGCGGCTCAACGAAGCTGTGATAGAACGCTTGCACTGCTGAGGGCTTGCTTTACAAGACTTTGCAAAAAACTGGCTCGACGGCGATCGCTGCTTTGGGATAGCAGCTTACCCACCGCCGCAGACGACAAAACTGCCTCAAGATACAGTTCTAACTCAACCCAAGATAGACCTTGCTCAGCCCAGTTCTGTACTTAGGACAGAGGTTGAGTTTGGGCAAAAATGTCTACATTTCAAGACAATATGTTTTGGAATTCAGCTATGAAAATGTCCCTAAACGCAACTTCTATTCGGCGTGTCGTCGCCAGTGTCCTGGCATTTTGCCTTTGTGCTAGCCTCGTCTTTGGTTTTAGCGGCGTAGCTCAGGCTCGCGGCTCTGACGACTACCAGAAAAATGATCGCGGTCAGCTACAAAATTACGAGCCTTACGACACGGTTCAGTCCAAAGCTGACGGCATGAATCAGTATGACGACACCGATCCTCGACGCGACACCTCTGCGGCTCAGGTTAAAGCTAATGAGCTTGAGCGCAAGGCGCGGTTTCAGCAAGGTGCGCCCAATCCGCTAGAGTCGGCAGGTGATTCTCTCAAAAATCTAGGCCAGCAGGTTAAAGATAACGTTGAGGAAGTCGTTAAATAGGCTAGTTGCATGCCGTTATGGCTGGGCGATCGCCTCTTGAATCTCACTAGGTGCCATCGGATCTAAATAGCGATTCTAAATAGCGATCGCCTCACAACAATGCAATATCGGGTCAGGGCTAGCCCTGACCCGATATTGCTATTTAGCCGTCTACGGCAACCTCAGTTTGAGCAAACTCAATTTTGGCTAGCAGGGTTTTGAGCTTGGGCAAAGCCGCCGCGATCGCCTGCTGCAAACCATACCCCCACGGCAAATAGCGCGTTTGCTCACCAAAGCTGAGATTCACGCTGTCATGAGCCTGCCACTCTGCCTTTGCATTTTGTCCCTCTAGCCACTGCACAAAGCTGGTGGCATAGGTTTCTGCGGCGGTTAAAAGAATGCCCTTGCCGCCTCGTGCCGGAATCTTGGCTTGATTGAGGATAAACGCTACAACTTCAGGGGTAGAAACAGTCGAACCGTTGTCGGCAAACCCGCCTCGGCAGATTGCGGCGAAATCTGAGGTGAGCGAAAGCTTGGTTTCAAGATACCAGCCTTTATGGGTCTGGTTAGGCAAAAGTAGAATGCCTGAAACAACTAGCTTATGAACAAAAATAGCTAATATCAATTCTCGATTTTGGATTTTCGATTTTGAATTGAACAGCCTTTGCTCTGCAGACGTTTCGTCAGTCTCATCTGTACCTTTCTTTTGAAGAATCGGTATAAACTAATAGCGGTTAAAAACAAAGCTAATACTGAAGCCCTCAAGGTTCGATGCATGAGACGGTTTCCTCGGCTGAGCAGGTGGGTTCACTGGTGTAAGTTTGGGCAGAATTAACCACCCAAGTTTCCTTTTTTCAGCCTGTTGCGACCAATCAAAACTGAGTAGTTAAACTGCTGGCGATCGCCTGGGTTAACTTCTGCTTCAATCCACCGTCTGGCGACGCAAAATTTCATGGTGACAACCGGGACACGAAAGAAGCCGCCTTCACCCTCTTTAATGCGTACCCAGCGATTCACTGGGCATTCAAAAACTTTGCTATGTCCCTCTGTATCAACAAAACGACACTGAATCATGCCGCCTGATTCAGTGTCTTCGTTGGGCTGTTCTAAAATTTCGGCGTTAATTGAGCTTGTCGTTGCCCCGGTATCAAGCTTGACTTTGACAGGTTCATCTAGACTAATATTTTGCCGTTTTCAATCCAGCCGACGATGCTGCTATCGCTGGGCAAAAGTCCGCTTGCTTGGGTTGCGGGCAGGCTACAACTGAAGCTAGTCAGCCCTATAAAACGGGTCAAAAGTCCGGTAGATAGACTAAACGGGGGCTGACGCCAATCACACAAACGCATCATAGCCGAAATGTATTTTTGTAACAATCTGAAATAAATTTCTCCCCAGGTGACTAGGGTTTCTCCGTGACTAGATCAAGCCAGCGATAGAATTGCTACCTGTTTGGCGAAGGGGCTACTGTTGTCACAAGCATTTAGTTAACGCCAGGTCTAAAGCAGAACGCCTGATATGATCGGCTGCTAGGCGTGAGAAAAAATTATGGAATTTAAGTAAGATTCCTCAAATTGAGGACTGATTGAAATATCTAATCAAATCTTTATTTGAATGTGTAAAAACTATTAACCCCTTGTCACCCCTTAAAGCGGTTCTTAAGATTGATGGTTAATAGGGAATTAGTTTTGGGTGCCTATAGCGATTACTCAGTTCTGGAAAAAAGGAACTGAAATCGCATTTTTTTCAAGTTTTTATCAGCCACAAAGATTATTCCAATAACGCAAATTTAATTGGGTTTGCGGCGGTTTTGTTTGGCGATTTTGTTTGTTCAGGTAGCTAGAACTTTTTCTCACTCTGCATCCACCCCAGGAGGTTCGACATGAAAAATCAAGATATGGCCTTAGCAGAACAAGCCAAAGGTATTCTTCACCAAAACTGGCTAGGGACGGCAACAAAACCTGCACCCAAGCTTTATCCTCATCAATGGAGTTGGGATTCGGCTTTTATTGCGATGGGCTATGCCCATTACGACCAAGCCAAAGCCATGCAAGAACTGCGATCGCTGTTTCGGGGGCAATGGAGCAATGGCTTTTTACCCCATATTGTCTTTCGCCAGCGAGAGGTGAAAGACTATTTTCCCGGCCCCGATTACTGGCAAACCGAGCGATCGCCAGAAGGCCCCAAACCGCATCAGGCAGCTACTTCTGGCATTATTCAGCCGCCCGTACATGCAACGGCAGCATGGCACATTTATCGTCACGCCAGCGATAAGAAGGTAGCCAAGCATTTTTTGGCAGAGTTGTTTCCACGCTTGAAAGCTTGGCACTGGTACCTCTACCGAGAGCGTGACATTGACAACAACGGGTTGGTGTATATTCGCCACCCTTGGGAATCAGGCCAGGACAATTCGCCTATGTGGGATGCGGTTTTAAACCGGATTCAAGTTACCCGCGAGATGTTGCCGCCTTATCGGCGGGTTGACCTCAACGAAATTGATGGTAGCCATCGCCCCAGCGATCGCGACTACGATCGCTATGTTTATTTAATGGTGCAGGCGAGGGAAAACAAATACGCAGAAAATCATATTCAAAAGAATTTTCCCTTTCTGATTCAAGATGTTTTGTTTAATGCTTTGTTGGTCAAAGCCAATCGCGATTTAGCCGCGATCGCTGAGCTTTTAGGCCAAGATGCTCAGCCCTTTCAAACCTGGGCTAACAAAACCGCCCAGGGCATGAATAGCCAACTTTGGAATGCCGAAAAGCGAATTTATCAAAGCTATGATCGGGCTTCTCAGCAGCCGATTCCTATTTCGGTTGCGGCTGGGTTTTCACCTTTGTATGCTGACGTACCCACCCATGCCCAGGCTATCCAAATGTTGAAAACTTTTTACGATAGCAACTTCTGCGGCAGCGGTAGCTGGACGGTGCCAAGCTGTAGCCGCCAAGAAGCCATGTTTGACCCATCTCGCTATTGGCGTGGCCCCGTTTGGATTAACCTCAACTGGCTGCTAATTCAAGGGTTTGAAAACTACGGCTGCTACCATGAGGCTGAGCAGCTACGCCAAAATAGCCTGGAGCTACCGCGTCGATCGGGGTTTTATGAGTACTTCAACCCCGATACTGGAGCAGGGCTGGGTTCAGCTAATTTTTCCTGGACGGCTTCGCTGGTTTTAGATTTGCTATTAAAGGAGCAAGCTGCTGATCAGGCTCACTCAAACCTTTGATAGGCGACTCCGTGCTTGAGCAGCGATCGCGTTTGTTCGGCAGCTTGCTGCATGGCAATCTCTGGCGAGACATCGCCTACCAGAACCCGCCAGAGTTGAGTTTGCAAAATCTCAGAGGCTTGCTCATATTCTGGAATTTGAGGCCGAAAAACCGAACGGGTTTGTAGCTGTTCTAAAAGCTGGCGGAAGTGAGGGTAGGCTGCCAAAAGCTGGGCATCGGCAAATAGCGCTTTGCGGCTGGGTAAATAGCCAGAGGCCAAGCTAAACTGACGCTGGGCTGCGGCACTGGTAAAAAAATCAACGGCTTGCCAAGCGGCCTCAGGGTGAGCCGTTTTTTGCGCGATCGCCAAGCCCCAGCCCCCCCGACAGGCTCGTCGCACGCGCCCCGGTAGCGCTAGCGTGGCAGACAAGCCCACCTGATTGTGTAAGGGGGAGTTGGCTGCGTTGGCTTGCTGCCAGAACTGCGGCCAAATGCGTAAAAAAGCCGTGTTGCCAAGCTGAAACTGGGTAAACGAGGTTTGCTCTTCGTAGCCAATCACCGTGGGCGGAGAAGCCTCTAAAACCAGCGTATTGCGCAAAAACTGGATAGCTCGAATCGCTTCTGGCTGGTTCAGACCCACCGACTGCGTTGCAGGATCAATCCAAAATCCACCAAACCCGTCTAACACTTCAACAAAGTTAGCCACTAAGCTTTCGTCTGCTCGGCCTTGCCACAAATAGCCCCAGTGCCTTTGCTGTCGCAGCGATCGCGAAACCTGCAAAAGCGCGGCAAATGTCGTCGGCAAATTGACCGGAGCCACAAGCTGCTGGTTGACTAGCATGACGCCAATGTCAGCCCGAAAGGGCAGGCGATAAAGCTGCTTTTGGTAGCGGCTCATTTCAACTTCGCTGCCCAAAAATTCAGAAAGTGCGGCTGCTGTTATTTGGGGGGTCAAATCTTGCAGCCAACCCCGACTGGCAAAGCCCGGTAGCCAAGTCACATCTAAGTAGACCAGGTCGTAGCGAGGGGTTGAGGTTTGCAAATCAGCGCTGTAAATAGCCTCAATTTGTTCTGGTGTATAGCTGCCTGTCGTTAACTCAATGTGGATGTTGGCGTTTTCTGCCTCAAAGGCATCTACCAACGTTTGCCAGTAGGGCATTTCCGCTTGCGGCACCACCATCGCTAAAGGCACCTCGGCAGGCTGGCGCGGCCAGCTTAGCCCCAACCCTAGCAGGCTGATAACTTGCACTAGCAACAGCCCCAAGAGTAGCCGCATCAAAACTTTCTTGGAGACAATTTGCCGGAACCGTGTCATTTTCTCTCATGGGTAGGAAAAGTCAGCCATTCCCTTTTTATTTTCGCTGCTCTGCTGGAGCAATTTTGCAGACTAAAGTTCTGTGTCGATGATAGGGTGTTGGTCAATGTCTTTGCCAACTGAGATGACGAATCACCCAGGATTTATGTCGGCCAAGGGGGGATTGCTGCTGTTGTGGCACGCTTTTCGCCGCGATCGCGCGGCAGTTGTCAGCGCTGGGGTACTGCTGCTGCTGGTGAGTGCGGTTTTGATTGGCCCTTTAATCTACCGCACGCCGATTGATCAAATTGATTTTGGTCGAGCTGTCTTACCGCCTAGTTGGGCACATCCTTTTGGCACTAACGATTTGGGGCAAGATCAGCTAGCGCGAATTCTATACGGTGGGCGAATTTCTTTGGCGGTTGGCGTTGTCGCGATGCTGATTGCGATGACAGTAGGGGTTTTGATCGGCGCGATCGCAGGCTTTTACGGTCATTGGCTAGAAGGGGGCTTGATGCGGCTAACCGATATTTTTTTATCTTTGCCACAACTGCCCTTGGCGCTAATGGTGATCTATCTATTTGGCGACCAAGCCCGCGCAACTTTTGGCCCAGAGCTAGGCATTTTTTTGCTGATTGTGTTGGTGATTGGCGGGCTAAATTGGATGGCGGTGGCGCGGCTGGTGCGGGCGGGCTTTTTGAGTGTCAAAGCCCGTACCTTTGTGCAAGCGGCGATCGCCCTAGGGGCAACCCCTCGCCGTCTGATTTGGAGCCACATTTTGCCCAATGTCATTGGCCCGGTGATTGTAGCCGCAACGCTGGCAGTCGGAAATGCCATCATTGCGGAATCGACGCTGAGCTTTTTGGGACTGGGATTTCCTCCCGATGTGCCCACTTGGGGACGCATGCTCTATGACGCCCAAAATTATATTGAGTCGGCTCCTTACATGGTGCTGTTTCCGGGGTTAGCCATTTTTTTGACCGTCTTGAGCATTAACTATGTGGGGGATGGTTTGCGAGATGCGCTCGATCCTAAAACGCGGTAGAGAATCGGTGGAAGCGGTAACGTCAACCCGACAACCCCCGATGAAATGCTCTATCTAAAATAGATAATAGATAAAGGTTGGGTGCTGCCTCGCGCAGCGCAATAGCTCTAGCCACAAGCGCTAAGACACTTCAACGACGGCAAGCCCCTAACAGAAAAGCTTGCCTGCTGCCTGCTGCCCTCACCCTGCTGCCTTTAGCAACAGTACCGCCTGCCAACGGTTAGGCTTAGCTCAACCCTCACAGCACATGTCCACGGCTGGGGATACCTGGAAATTTTTTTATGCTGAACCTGGATGCTCTACAAGCGATCGCAGCCGCTCGACTCAATGAGAATATGGGTAAACCGCTCTATGAGTCTTACTGCTTTTCCCAAATTCCGCAGCTAGTCCGCTATCTGCTGACTGAAGACACCCAGGCGGGATTGCCGCTGACGGTGCTAGAAGGGCTACCGCAGCAGTATGAAAAGGTGATTTTAATTTTGGTGGATGGCTTTGGCTGGTGCTTTTTTGAACGCTACCGCGATCGCCTGCCGTTTCTCAAGCACTTGTTTGAGGCTGGAGTGGCCTCTAAGCTAACGACCCAGTTTCCTTCGACCACCTCAGCCCATGTGACAACCTTGCACACGGGGCTACCAGTAGGCGAGAGCGGTGTTTACGAATGGTTTTACTACGAACCGCTAGTTGACGGTATTTTTGCCCCGCTGTTGTTTTCGCTAGCAGGCGATCGCACGCGAGAAACGTTGCTACAAACGGGGCTTCAGCCCGAAGCTGTGTTTCCCACTCAAACGCTCTATCAAGGGCTGGCTGCACGGGGGGTTAAATCTTACTGCTTTCAGCATCAAAGCTATGCCCATTCGCCATTTTCTCAAACCGTCTGCAACGGAGCCGAAATGGTAGCTTTTCGGACGCTGCCAGAGGCAATGACGAATTTAGCTGAGGCAGCGATCGCCCAATCCGGCAAAGCCTACTATTGCTTTTATATTGATGTGATTGACGCGATCGCCCACAAATACAGTCCTAACTCGCCCCAGTTTGACGCTGAGGTCTGTGCTTTGTGGCTGCTGCTAGAACAGCTTTTGCATCAGTCGCTGGCCGGAAAACTACACAACACGCTGCTGCT
>NZ_JBQLZL010000068.1:0-7409 GCF_052168255.1 Almyronema sp.
TATCTGAAAACAAACATATGTTCTTCAGTAAACACTGGCTTTCTAGACGTAATTTTAGGAGGCTTCTATGGCTTACGCTGTTAGTGATGCCGTCAAACAAGCCATTAAACTTTTTCAAAACTTTGACGCTGATACCCAGCTAGCGGTGCTGTGGTACGGCTATCTAGATATTAAAGATCAGCTCAGCCCCGCACCCGCCCACAGTGCTGAAGTGACTGGAACTGCCGTCTACGATCGCATTAAAGCCCTCGACCCAAATCAGCAACTACAAGCCCAACGCGATATCGCCAACCATGCAGACACACCCATCAGCCGTGAATACGGTGCTCTTAGCAGCAGCGGTAAGCTAGAGGTCTGGTTGCTGTTGGCTCAAGGAATTGAGTCGGGTGATATTATTGCCGTCCCCGACGACTACAAACTGCCAGAGAAAACAGAAACGCTGGTTAATACTATTCAATCTACTGATTTTGAGCAGCGGATCAACTTTACTCGTAGCGTAGTCGATGAAATGGGATTTTCCCCTGTCACGGCTGGATAAGCTGGACTTTGCCAAACGCTAGTATAGCTGCCGCTTGATTGATGTACCCGTATCTGCTACGGCAGGTGCGGGTAATTACAATACAAATACGTCAGGTGGGCTGGCTCATGGGATGATAGAAAATATGTTTCGATTCGTAAAGCTTACTCAGAAATTCTATGTTGCGTAAAATCCCCCTTGGTGCAGTTTTGCTTTCCGTCGGCTCAGTTTTGACGCTGGTGGGGTTTGTCGCCTATTTTCAGGAGCGGGCTACCCTAAACCTGGTCGGTTTTTTCTATGGGGTGCCGATCTTGTTAGGTGGACTGGCGCTCAAAGCGGCTGAGCTAGAGCCTGTACCTTTTTCGCAACCCACTACGCCTGAGGTAGAAGCCCTGCGATCGCAACAAGCAACTGCTACCCAAAATCAAATTCGCCAAGACGTTACTCGTTACCGCTACGGTCAAGAAGCCCACCTAGACGAATCTTTGGCTCGTTTGGGACTCAGTCCTAACGATGAGCAGCGGCCCGTTTTAATCGGTATTCGAGAAACCGCGATCGAAAATGCTTATGCCCTGGTACTGGAGTTTGAGTCTCCTCACCTGGATCTAGATACCTGGCAGCGCAAGCAAGACAAAATTCAGCGTTTTTTTGGCCCCGGTGTTATAGCGCAGCTTGATCAACCAGCAGGCGATCGCATCGATTTATCCCTGATTGCTTCAGCCGACTAAAAGCTCCGCGCTACTTTTCTAGGCGCACCGCATACCACTGTAGCGTTTCCCCCGGTTTAAGGGTTAGCTCACAGGCCGTCTGCATCAGATGGCTGGCTTGGGCTGAAAGTGTAGAGAATTTCTGTAAGTCTCGGGGTAAATCGGCTTGATCTGCCAAAATAGCCTCTAGCTTGGCTTGCAATTCTGCAGGTGTGAGAAAAACTTCTGGCTCGCCCGGTGCCAGCCACACAAACATGTCTTCCTGGTACATTATCGGATCGGGCATCAAAACTCTTGGACTCAGCCACAACTACTGTTTATATCCTAAGGGAGCGCAGGCCAGCCGCTAATGGCTTTGGCAAATAGCTTTCTCTACCTCAGCAGGCGTGGCCTTAGGTCATCAGAATTAATGATTCCTAACATTGCTACCTATCCGGCTAGCTGGATCCAGTGGTAGGATGAAGGTGATTCACCATAATTCCGACCGAGTTACCGGACAATCTTAAGCATTGTCTTAAGAATTGGGGTAGCTCGTGTTTCTTTGTTTGGGTCTATCGCAATTACTCCATCTGGCTTGGTCATGGTTCAGTCTCCGATTAAAAACTCGACGCAATCTGCATCTCAGAATAAAGTTTCAAAGCTTGAAGGCATTAAGGAGCGCAGCAATTTTCTCCGGGAGCCGTTAGCAAGTGAGCTAAAAGAAGACACCACTCACTTTTCCGAGTCTGCGGTGCAAATTTTAAAGTTCCACGGTTCTTATCAGCAAGACAACCGCGACAACCGGGTCAAAGGCCAAGAGAAAGACTATCAGTTCATGCTGCGGACGCGAAATCCTGGCGGCTTCATTCCACCAGAGCTAATGCTCACTCTCGATCGCCTTTCAGAAGAGTATGGCAACCATACGCTACGAGTCACGACCCGTCAGGGTTTTCAAATTCACGGCATTCTTAAAAAGAATTTGAAAGCGACTGTAGCCGCTATTGTTCGTAGCATGGGGTCAACCTTAGGAGCCTGTGGCGATATCAACCGCAACGTGATGGCACCGCCAGCGCCTTATCAGGATCGACCTGAATATGTTTATGCACGCGAGTACGCTGATAAAATTGCCGATCTCTTGACGCCTCAAACCGCAGCCTATTACGAAATTTGGCTGGATGGAGAAAAGGCTATTTCGGTTGAGGAAGCACCAGAGGTGGTGGCGGCTCGGCAGCGAAATGGCAACGGCACAATTTTTCACGACAGCGTCGAGCCACTTTACGGCACTTACTATATGCCGCGCAAATTCAAGTGTGCGGTTACTGTCCCCGGTGACAACTCAATTGATATCTATACGCAAGATGTGACGCTGGTTGTAATTACCAACGAAGCTGGCGAACTGCAAGGATTTAACGTTTTGGCAGGGGGTGGCATGGGTCGCACCCACAACAAAGAAGAAACGTTTGCCCGACTTGCCGATCCTATCGGATACGTTGCCAAAGACGATGTCTACGATTTGCTAAAAGCGATCGTGGCTACGCAGCGGGACTATGGCGATCGCTTTAATCGCCGTCACGCTCGCATGAAATATTTGCTTAACGACTGGGGCGTTGACCAGTTCCGAGAAACGGTTGAAGGTTTCTTTGGCAAAACCCTAGAGCCGTTTAAGCCTTTGCCAGCGTGGAAGTATTACGATTACCTCGGCTGGCACGAGCAAGGCGACGGTAAGCTGTTTATCGGCATTTCGGTAGAAAATGGCCGGGTTCACGATCATGGGTCGCTAAAGCTCAAAACCGCCCTGCGAGAAATTTCGGAACGGTTTCGCTTGCCTATGCGGTTAACGGCCAATCACAATATTGTGCTGTATGAGATTGACCCGGCAGACCAAGCCGCTATTCAAGCCATTCTCGATCGCTGCGGCATTCAGTCGGAAGCCGAAGTTGATCCGCTAGTACGCTATGCAATGGCTTGCCCTGCTCTGCCCACCTGTGGTCTGGCAATTACTGAGTCAGAGCGAATTATTCCTAGCATTATCGATCGGCTCAAAGCGCTGCTGGCCAAACTAGAACTTGGCAACGAACAGTTTGTCATTCGCATGACAGGCTGCCCTAACGGTTGTGCCCGTCCTTATATGGCAGAGCTAGGCTTTGTCGGTAGCGCTCCTGATAGCTACCAGATTTGGTTAGGTGGTTCGCCTAATCAAACTCGGCTGGCCAAACCCTATGTCGATCGCCTGCATGTCGATGAACTGGAAACAGGACTAGAACCCATTTTCCTTTACTTCCGTGAGGCTCGACAGGCGCAGGAAAGTTTTGGTGATTTCTGCGATCGCGTTGGACTAGAAGCCATTCGCCAGTTTGTTGAAAGTCACACGGCAGCGGATGCCCGCCATCTAGAATCGGCCACGCCTGAACAAGGCGGCAACCGCCACCGTATTGGCATTGCCCATGATGTTTACCTGCAACTCAAAGCAGCCTCTGAACGTCAGGGTCGGCCAATGTCACAAATTACGGCAGAGGCTATCCTCACCTATCTCAAAAACCAAGATGCCTGATAGGGCTAAAGGCCAGCTTTGGCGGCTGCAGCTATACCTGAAGTGAAGCAACGGCTGAGCCAACTTTGGGAATGATGCTCAAGTCTTCAGCGCCAATCAGCCTGAACTATTCAGACAAAAGAAGGGGGGAGCGTACTGCTCCCCCCTTGAGGTTTAAACAAATGACCGAATAGCTAGGCTGTGTTTCGCCTGCGCGATCGCGGGTTGCCTAAGCAACACGGGTGCCATTGGTAGGCTGAATGCGATCGGGCAGTACCCAGCACAACAGCGGAATCAGTACCACTGAAGTCACGCTAACCACTAAAACGATTTGTAACCCATCTACTAATGCAGTATTCACTGAATTCGCCTCCAGATGAAGTGAGCAGCTAAAGGCGCGTTCCTTCGGGGGTTCCCTACTTCCGCCTTTTCCCTTTAAACTACGCT
The DNA here is from genome assembly GCF_052168255.1 of Almyronema sp. Lineage (NCBI taxonomy): Bacteria > Bacillati > Cyanobacteriota > Cyanophyceae > Nodosilineales > Nodosilineaceae > Almyronema > Almyronema sp. Next base: position 4,181 of record NZ_JBQLZL010000068.1, read on the forward strand.
GGCATAAACAGCAATTTCGGGAAAGGTGAACGATTTATTTCTGTATTTATTTTTACATTTCAGATCAAAAGTGTCCACTCTGGCCGCTGTCAATATCGATGTTCCCTGACATAAGAACACCTCGAAATAAACTTTCTAAAAATAAACCCTCTAGAGCGATCGCTTGCTACAAGCTGCCTTAGAGGGTTTTAGGACAAATAGGTCAGCGATCGCTTAGGTAGCCATCCGAGTCAGCAGTACCGGACACGGTGCATAAACCCGAACATAGTCTGACAAAGATTCTCCCAATAGCCGATCCAAATCAGGCATTCCCTTCGCAATTGAAGGGCGGCGATCGGGCGAACCCAAAATTAAAAGATTCACGTTCATATCTTCAGCCAACTGACAAATGCGCTGTCCGGCTTTACCTTCCGGCGCAGCGCAGCGGTATTTAATTCCCAAGCGCTTAGCCTCAGCTGCAGCCGTTGCCAACAGCGGATCTGCCGCTGGATCGGGGTTGGTTTCTTCTAGCGGCTTCGACTTCAAATTAGAAACTGAATGGACTAAAATCAGTTCCCCATCTTTAATGTCTCGCAGCATGCTCAGCGCTAACTTCAGCCCTTGCTGAGCCGAATCAGACTTATCGAGCGCAACCAAAACTCGCTTAATCGGACGAATGGTATAAAGATCGTCTTTGACCAGCAGCATAGGGCGAGACGCCAGTTGAAAAACATACTGGCTAACGGAGTTTTCTAAAATCGCTTTTAACCCGCGCAAACCGCGAGAACCCATAATAATCAAACTCGCTTCAACTTCCTCCGCTACCTTGCAAACCACATCTTTGGGATCGCCTTCCCGCAGCATCGCAGTCACCCGCTTTGGATCGAGGTTGAGCGCATTAATGGCTTCTGCTAGCGTTTTACCTCCAGCCTCCCACTTGTCTGTCATTTCTTCGGCGGTAACTTGCGGCGCAACAACGTGCAACACCGTCACCTCTGCTCGTTGAATCAGAGGAATTTCCATCAGCGCTTTCATCATGGCTTCCGTATTGCCGGTGCCAGAATCTGCTAGTAAAATTTTTTCTATCATGCTGACCTCTAATTGGGAGTCACAAAAGCAGCAATACTTGAATAATTGCAGTGATTGATATAGTTAGCGGTGCTAAACCCAGAAAACAAAAGCTTCCTCTGGGGGTCAAACCTATTTCATCATACGCAGGTCTCTTAAACTAGTTTGAAAGGAATTTATAATTTTTAGTAACTGCTTGTTTTTACTTAAGATTGCAGTTGCTCTTTTACAAAGATTTAAGCCAAACAAGCCGTCGCATTTATTGCTAATTTAAAGTCAGGTAATTATGAAATTGAATGCCGCAAAAATCCTGGTTTGAGTATCCAATCCGTGTGCAGCCTCACCATACAGATTATGCAGGTATCGTTTGGCACGGCGCTTATATTACCTGGCTAGAAGAGGCGCGGATCGAATGCCTGCGGCAGGCAGGAGCCGAGTTTACAAATTGGGTTGCGATGGGGATTGATTTGCCTGTTGTTGATCTGTCTTTGCGCTACCATCGGGCGTTACAACTGGGCATGAAAGCCCTTCTCAAAACTCGCTTAAGCCATCGAGGCGTTAGGCTTAACTGGCACTACGAGATTCATGCGATCGCCCCTAGCTATCTTTGCCTTACGGGGCAGGTGACGCTAGTGCCTATCGATCGCACCCACAACAAAATTATGCGATCGCTACCGTCTGAGGTGCGGCAGATTCTGAAGCAACTGAATCGTCAGTTTGGTGACTAGCCACTGGGTGTTGTGGGGCTGCTGCCCGGTAGCCAATCTTGCAGTTGTTGCCAAATAGTGTTAGGCCCAATACCAAAAAAAATCTGTAAACCCAATAAGATAACGGCCACCAACAAAGCCGTTTTTAGGGTGGCTTTAACAACCCTAACCAGCCATAAAAAAGCTAAAACCGAAACGGCGATCGCGCCAACAACAACAACAATTTCCACGGTGATTTTGGAAAACTAATTTAGCGAATAGAAGCTGGTTGGGTTAGGGCTTGACTGAGCGCTTTAACTTCAGCTCTGGCCCACCGATCCGCTTCTAGGATATCGTCTAGCGCAGGAGATGACTGATTATGAGCATGATGGCGATCGCAAACTTGCTCAATTAAACGAGGTATGTCTAAAAAGCCAATCTTCTCGTCTAAAAAGAGTGAGACAGCTTGCTCATTAGCAGCATTGAGAACCGCCGTCATCGAACCCCCGGCTCGACCAGCCGCATAGGCTAGATCCATACAAGGATATTTTTGCCGATCGGGGGCGCGAAACGTTAGATCGCCCGCTTTGACCAAATCGAGGGGTTCCCAATCAGTATAAATACGCTCTGGCCAAGATAACGCATATAGCAGCGGCAAGCGCATGTCCGGCCAGCCCAACTGAGCCAGCATAGACGTGTCTTGCAGTTCAATTAGCGAATGAATAATGCTCTGCGGATGAATCACAATATCAATCTGGTCGTAATCCACGCCAAACAGATAATGGGCTTCAATCACCTCTAGGCCTTTATTCATCAAGCTGGCTGAGTCTACGGTAATTTTGCGCCCCATTGACCAGTTAGGGTGCTTTAGGGCATCCGCGACCTTGACTTCTGCTAGCTTTTCGGTCGGCCAATCGCGAAAGGCACCGCCTGAAGCCGTCAGCAAAATGCGCCGCAATCCAGCCGCTGGCACTCCCTGTAAACACTGAAAAATGGCCGAATGCTCAGAATCCGCTGGCAACAGCCGCACTCCGTGCTTGGCGATCAGCGGCAAAACTACCGGGCCACCTGCAATTAAAGTTTCTTTGTTGGCTAGGGCAATATCTTTACCCGCTTCAATGGCGGCTAGGGTCGGTAGCAGTCCGGCACAGCCGACAATTCCAGTCACAACCGCTTCGGCATCGCCATAGCGAGCCACTTCGACTACCCCTTCTTCCCCGGCTAGCAGAATTGGCTGAGGGTCTATATCGGCGATCGCGGCTTTAAGTTCAGGCAAACACTCAGCCTGACAAATCGCCACAATTTCGGGCCGAAACTGCCTCACCTGCTGGGCCAGCAGCTCAACGTTGCGCCCTGCCGCAATTCCCACCAAGCGAAATTGATCAGGATGGCTTTGGACGATATCGAGCGTCTGCGTCCCAATCGAGCCAGTAGATCCTAGCAGCGTTATGGCCTTCACAATATTTCGGCGGGGTTTAGGTTTTCTTCACAACTAT
>NZ_JBQLZL010000069.1:0-32986 GCF_052168255.1 Almyronema sp.
TGCCTACCCGTCTAGGTAATATTCTCCGCGCCGCTGAGCGTAAACCTTCAGAAAAATATGGACTCGATGCCGTCATCTGCTGGTCGCGTCTGTGGTTGCTGCTGCCTGATGCCGTCAAGCAAGACCTGCAAGCCGCCCGCGCCGACCTCAACAGTGCCGCCCGCGTTTGTCTCTGGAGCTTATTATTTTGTGGCTGGGCGCTCTTGAGTCTACAGTTCGACCCTAAATTTACGATTAACCCCTTGGCTCTATGGCCGCTGCTGGGTTTACTTTCTGCCCGGTTTGCCTATCAGTGGGCGATCGCCGCTGCCACCACCTACAGCGAACTGATCGAAGCCAGCTTTGATTTATATCGCCACTTGCTTTACGAATCTCTGCGCTGGCACCTACCCGCCGACCCAGCCGTTGAACGCCGCGTGGGAGCCGAGCTAACCCAATATCTGTGGCGTGGATTTTGAGAAAATATTTGGTCTTAAACGTGTTGGCTTTTGTGGTCAAGCCTGAAAGCGATCGCGAATTTCCTCAATGCGTTTGCGATTGATGCCTAAATCAGACTTGCCGAGCCGAGCCGCTGAACGCACATGAATGATATTTTCACCACCGGGAACAAAAAACTCGACATCATCCACAAACCCCATGAGTTGGCTGGTAAATTCCGCGTGTAGATAGTCGCTTTTCTCGGTGACGATTTGAGTGCGATCCATCGACTGAACAATAGACTTTAATTGCGCGATCGCCTCACTGGCAGACCCTTCATAGCGAATGGGGGCAATGCTGTGGGCTTTGTCAGTAGCCTGACTGCTGACGCAATTAGGCGTATCTGGGCAGGCTGCTAGCTGACCCTCTGTGGTGCCTAGATTAGTAGGACGCTTCCCTGAAAATGAAAATAGCGGCATATAGTTTTTGGCTTAAAACAACTGCCCATTCTACGAGGAATGGGCAGATAAAATCTAGCAATTTAGCAGCGATCGCTAACTTTCTGGCTTGCTGGCCGCCGCTGCGGTGATCACCGAGAGCTTATACTGGCCGTTGCCCAAATCGTTATAAGCATTAGCCACGATGCGATAGATACCGTCTGCTGGCACAGTGACGGTAACGGCGGCGTTGCGGTTAACGGGGGAAATATCATCGTTTTGCGCAATCCGCTGGCCTTGAGCATCGTAGACCATTAAATAGGCGTCAAAATCGACGCTTTCTAACGTAATGGTCAACGTTTGCCCCGCCTGACAGTCAAGCAAATATTTATCAAAAAGGCTGTTATCGCCCAGCGTGGCATCGCCATTTTGCAGCATTCCGCGCACTTGCAAAATCGGCTGATGCATCACTGCCCGCGTTTCTTGAGCTTGGGCGATCGCCCCTGTTAGGCTTATCCATGCGATCGCGCCACTACCTAAAACCCCAAACTGACTCAACTTCATAAAATTACAGGTCTAAAAGTTACAACAACGCCCAGACACCACAAAGAGGCAAATACTCGCCCTTCAGCCTCACAGCCCACAAAACCATCCAAAACGCTCTTTACTCTAGAGCAGAGAGGCGGTTGAAAGGTGTATTGTAGATAGCATTGAAAATTTCTTCTTGGCAGCAAAATCAACGTTGTCGCGTTTGCTGGGCAGCAAAATTTGGCATGAGGCGCGGGCTAAAGCGATCGCGTTTTGGCGGTAGCTTTTGGGGGAGGGTAGGCCGCAGGCAAACTCAGGGTAAGTGCTGTTCTAACCAGGTAATGACATCGCTGGCTACCTGAGCGCGATCGCAATCGTTGTGCGGTTCATGGTAGCCACCCGGATAGACTTTTAGCGTTTTATCAGCGCTGCCTAAGTCCTCAAAAAACTGGAGGCTAGGAGCCAGCAAGCTAATTTGATCGGCCTCTCCATGCAGCATCAGCACCGGACAACAGACCTTGGCTGCCTGCTGCTTAATGCGGGCGATCGCTTTAAGAGATTCGGTTCCCCAACGGGCAGTGACAGCGCTATGCACCAGCGGATCGTGCAGATACTGCTGCCGCAAAGCGGGATCTCGCGACAGCAAACTGGGATCTAGCTGAGTCTTAAACGTGAGGGTTGGCCAAACTTGAGACAGCAAACGAGCGATCGCAATCAAAACCGGGTTGCCAAAGCGCCCAGCCGGACGAACAGGCGTACCGCTGATGATCAACCCAGCTAGTTGCGGCGATTGCAGGCTGTAGTCTAGCGCAATCAACGCACCCAGGCTGTGACCATACAAAAAGAGGGGCTGTTGCGGTAGTTGGGTGCTAACAAGCTGAAAAAACAGCTTCAGATTGGTTTGATAATCTTGCCAGCGTTCAATGTGGCCTCGCTGTCCCGGCGATCGCCCATGCCCTGGATGATCAAAGCTCGCCACTGCAAAACCAGCCTGACATAGGGGTTGCACCAAGCCCTCATAGCGGCCACTGTGTTCGCCAATGCCATGTACTAAAATCACCCCACCCCGAACTTTTGCAGGAAGCCAGAGCTGATAATACAGTTGGGTGCCTCTGGCTGCTGTGAAGTGACTATCCTGCCGCATTCTGTCCTATGCAACTTGTATTCGAAGCTTACGACTACGCTATCAGTAATTCCGACAAATTCTTAGACGCGTTGTTACAGCATTTGTTACTGGTCGGTGTGCCGCTAGGGATTGGCTTGCTGATAGGGCTACCGTTAGGGGTCTGGAGTGCGCGATCGCAACTGGCCGCTAGCCTGCTTACCAATGGGTTTAATGCGTTGCGCGTTATTCCTAGCTTAGCTATTCTCTTTGTGGCTATTCCTTATTTTGGCTTGAGCTTTCAATCAGCTGCGATCGCTTTGACCCTTTTGGTCATGCCGCCCATTTTGATCAGTACAGATGTGGCTTTTCGCAGCATCGACCCGATGATTCGCGAAGCGGCTGTCGGTATGGGTCTATCCGCCCGCCAAATTTTGCAACAGATAGAAATTCCCTTGGCGCTTCCGGTCGTAATTGCGGGCATTAAAACCGCCACAGTCGAAGTCATTGCCAGCGCTACCCTGGCGGCTTTTATCGGGGCAGGCGGATTAGGTGATTTTGTGGTGCTGGGGTTTGCCGCCTATGACAATGCGATTTTACTTGTGGGAGCGGTGCCAGTAGCGCTACTGGCGCTGTTGGCAGAAGTGAGCCTCAGCGCTTTGCAAAAAGTTGTACAGCCGCCGCTCTAACTTTCTGTCTGGGGCTTGTAACAACTGATGTGTCTTAATGCTTGTGGCGACGGCTGTAGCGAAGCTGATTGAGCCTGTTGCATACCGAGAAACAGCTAGCCAGCCGTCAGCTAAACCCAGGCTACAAGTTTAGAATTCCGAAACAAAAATCATACTAATAGCGGCCAAAGAGATCAGGCTCTTGGCCGCTATTTTTTAGTTTCAAGAGAGATTTAATGAGTTCAAATAAGATTTAAAGCTAACAACAGCATCTAATACGACGTTGACCGAGCGATCGCCTCACATTTCTGAATAAACTTAGAGATGCACTGACTGAAATCTAATTAAAGATTATTGAATAGCCAGTTCCATTGCTCCCTTTCAGCTATTAGAGGAAATATCAACCAACGGACTAGATGCTGTTGCCTTTAGACGAGACAGATCAGAATAAAACAGTCGCTTTGCCTCCTTTTTGTTAGTGGAGTTGACTTTCAATCTGTCAGGGAAGCTTTTGGCTTCAGTTATTAATATACTCCTCCTTGGCGACGTCAGGAGGCGCTGACAATAAAGTTTACAAGTTGAGGTGAGGCTCAGAGATTTTTAATCTAAAGACATGTATTTGGCTACGCTTTCGGAGTAAAATTAGGCGACGCGCTTACTTTGAATTTGAGCATTAAGCATTGCTGAGTCCGCCTATAGGCAGATAGCAAATCTGTAGAAAAAGCGGTATCTTAATTTTGCTGACGGCAAAATATTTGTCGATAGACTTAACATTAATCAAACTTCTTATCACGCATGTCTGTTCAAACTAAAAAAGCAGTTCTGGTTACGATTATTGGTGAGTCAGTTTTACAAGATCGCTTAAGGCAGCTAATGAAAACGCTGGGCGTTTCTGGCTATACTTTTACGCTGGCGCAAGGCGTGGGTAGTCATGGCGTTCGCGTTTCTGATGTTTCGGATATTGCCGGATACAAAACGAATCTTGAGTTAAAAACAGTTGTTTCTGAAGAAGTCTCTGACCAAATTTTGACCGAGATTAAAACGTATCAGGCCAAATATGCTTTGATTGCTTTTCGTCAGCCTGTAGAGGCGCTGCTTGACTAACGGGTCGCTTATGCTTCCGGGAAGCGGTAAGGACTCACAGCTTTCTCTACAGTACGCAGCCCTGCGTTGACCACCAGTGCCAAGAGCGCTACTGCGATCGCCCCCGCCCAGATTTTGTCGTTGCGGTTGGTTTGGATGCCTTCAAACAGCAGATTACCCAGCCCCCCCGCGCTAAATTTAGCCCCAATCGTCGCGATCGCGATCGCAATAACTGCCGCTAGCCGCACCCCCGCCAAAAACACAGGCAGCACCAGCGGTACCTGCACCCGCCACCAGCGCTGCCAGACACTCATCCCCATGCCTTTAGCCGCTTCTAGCACCGCTGGGTCAATCCCTGCTAGCCCCACCACCAGGTTGCGCACCAAAATTACCTGCGTATAAATCACCATGGCGGTAATCACCGATCGCTGATTTAGACCAAACACAGGCACCAGAAAGATAATCAGCGCCAGACTAGGAATTGTATAGAGAATCCCCAGCGCTGACATGACTGGCACCGCCAGCCACCGCACGCGGGTAACCAGCAGCGCTAGCGGCACAGCGATAGTAATCGCGATCGCTAAAGTCGCGCCCAACATTTGCAAATGTTCAACAAGCTGCTGGAAAACAACGTTTGGATTGCTGAAGAGATAAGACATCGGTAGACATAAGGGAGATAGGGGGGCGAAACGGGCGACAGGGAAATAGCGGCGAGGGTGGCTTTTCTAGCTGCTTTATTCGCCTTAATGCGCTTAGCGCTTCTCCATCACCGCTGCTTGAATTTGAGCTAGCGAAACTAGGCCAATCGGGCGATCGCGCTCAAAAATCAAAATTTGCTCGGTGCCGCTTTTGAGAATCAGAGATAGCGCTTCTCGCAGGCTGGCTTGGGCTGAGAGGCGAGGTTGGCTCTCTACATTAAACGCATCTGGCAGTTCCTGCATGGCGATGGCGACGCGTAGCAAACCTAGCTGGCGCACAACGTCTTCGGTGCCCAAGAGATCGCGAATAAAGTCGTTTTGCGGCTGGGTGAGTAAATTGAACGGCGTATCAAACTGGACAATCTGGCCTGCTTGCATAACCAAAATGCGATCGGCAAGGCGGAGCGCTTCATCCACATCATGAGAGACGAACAAAATTGTTTTTTGGAGCTGATCTTGTAGGCGCAAAATTTCGTCTTGCAGCGCGGTACGAGTGATGGCATCGATCGCCCCAAATGGCTCATCCATCAAAATCACTTGCGGATCGCCCGCTAAAGCTCTGGCAACCCCCACCCGCTGCTGTTGCCCGCCCGAAAGCTGAGCCGGATAGCGATCGCGGTATTCGGGCGGCGGTAAAGCGACCAGTTGCAACAGTTCATCTACCCGCATTTGCGTTTTAGCCCGACCCCAGTTCAGCAATTTGGGCACCACCGCTATATTCTCAGCCACCGTCATGTGGGGAAACAACCCCGACTGCTGAATGACATAGCCAATCTGGCGCCGGAGTTCGGTGGCCGGACGCTTGCGAATATTCAGACCGTCCAAAAAAATATGGCCTTGAGTTGGCTCATATAGGCGATTGACCATTTTCAGCAGCGTCGTCTTGCCGCACCCAGATGGCCCCAAAATTACCACCAGTTCCCCTGCCTGCACCTCAAACGTGCAGCCGTCTACCGCCGAACGCGCTGCCCCCGGAAATCTCAGTGATACCTGCTCAAACGCGATCGCACTCATAATTGCCAACTCCTGCTCACCGCCATCTGCTGACCAAGCTGAGGTCAGCGCTCACCTGCTAAGACCCCAGCACCCCTGCTTGTGCTAAAAATTGCCGTGCCACCTCGGCTGGCTCTTGGCCTTCGCCACTCACCTGATAGTTCAACTGCTGCATCGTTTCATCCGTCAGCAGCGGAGCCAAACGATTGAGCACATCGGCAATCTCAGGATTAGCCTCTAGCGCTTCCTGGCGCACAACCGGAGCCACCTGGTAAGGCGGAAACAGGTTTTGATCATCTTCTAACAGCACCAGATCAAAAGCGCTAATTTCTCCATCGGTAGCAAACGCCACAGCTACATCGGCTTCGCCATCCACTAGCCCTTGATAGCGCAAACCCGCATCGACAGCTTTATAAGCTTCTAATTCAAAGTCGCCGTAGGCTTGCTTTAAACCGGGCAAACCATCTTCGCGCACTTCAAACTCCGGTGGGCCAATCATAATTAAGTCACTCGCCTGAGCAGCCATTTCAGAAATAGTGGTAATGCCTAGCTGTTGCGACGCTGGCCGGGTCATCGCTAGCGCTTGCGTGTTGTTCATGGGCGCTGGCTCTAACCACACCAGGTTAAACTTTTGCTGATATTGCTGAGAAACGGTGTCGTAAACGGCTTGCTGATCGCTACTGACAGGCTGCTTGAGAACGGTCAATAAGCCTGTTCCAGTGTATTCGGGGTAGAGGTCAATTTCGGCGTTTTCAAGCGCGGCTTGCGCTACGGGGGTACCCCCTAAATTGAGATTGCGCTCAACGCTAAAGCCAGCTTCTTCTAGGGCGATCGCATACATTTCTCCCAAAATAAGCTGCTCGGTAAAGTCTTTAGACCCAACTCGGACAACGCCACTGCTGGCTTCAGGCGTCGTCTGGCAGGCAATAACCACAAAAGTTGTCAGCAGGGCTAGCAGGGGCAAAAAGCGGCGGCACAGTTTGAGCATGGCAGGGGCAATGACAGACGGTGGAATTTTTTAAGACAATAGCATTGTCAACCAAGATAGCCGCATCTGTTTAACGGTGGGCTATTTCCTATCTGCCTCAAGTTAGGTAGCACATTTGTCGCGATCGCGTTACCTTTTGTAAAGAAGTATTACGAAAGAGTATGCAAACGAAATCTATTCAAATCTCACCGACCACTCCCCCTGCCAAGTCTTCTGACTTTCTCTTACAGGTCATGACCCAGGGCGGACTGGAAGATCTCTATGACACTCGCGACGTTATTGAAGTGGTTTTTCGGACGGTTCGCGACCTCATGACCACCGAAACGGCTCAGCGGGTAGCCACCGAAATCGAAAACGATACCCAAGCCAGCGATCGCCAGCAGATTGCCGCCCTTTGGCGCGATACGAATCCGGTTGTTGCCTTTCTCAGTCGGCTGCGGCCACCGCTAACCTTTGCGGATGACACCTTCTTGTTTCGCATTGCTCAAGAAAGTGGCCTGTCTAAGCGAGTTGCACCCGAAGCAGCCGTTAAAGCCGTCTTTCAAGCCCTGAAGCCTCGCCTATCTAAAAGTTTGGCTCAAGAAATTAGCATTGCTTTGCCGGGGCAAATTCAGCAAATGTGGCGCATGGCGTAGCTCTGCTATTCTAATTTTATTGAATGTCTGAAAAGACTAACAGCGGCGTAGAAAACCTCTACGCCGCTGTTAATTTATCTAAGCTGGTTTGCTGAGCAAGACGGCTTGCAATGGCAGAGATTGCTATCATCAAAAAACCGCAAAGCTAAGTGAGGTTATTGGTAATAGCGCTGCTCCAACCAGGCTCTTAGCTCTTCTTCAGAATTGAAGGCAGCTTGATGGCGAGAAACGGGATCGTATGCCTGCCAAACTGTTTCGCCATTGGCTTCGCGAACACGAACGCGCGGCTGGTCGCTCTCAATTAGCAAATTGAGCAGGGTTGAACCCAGTCGAGAAAATAGCTGGGCGATCGCATTTTTGGCAAATTCAGTCTGCGATCGTTTGAGGGTTTTCTCTAATTGCTGACGATTGAGATCGAGCTGGGCTTCATGGGTATAGCGGGTATAACCTGTCATGTAAAATCTCCTATCTGTATGCCAATTTTGCTTGGCTTTTGTCATGGCTAAAGGCTAGATTGAAATGAATTCAAATCGCAGCTTTATCGCCTATGCCCCTACTGTAAGCACTCAATCTAGAAGTGCCAAAGCATAAGATGCATGGCTCGTATGAATAAAATCGATATGTCTTCGCTGACAGAGATGCGATAGTCTAATGGACACAGACTGAACTTTTAGCGCTTCGCTGTCCTGAATCTGCTCGGTAGCCTTGGCTATCTTTTTGAAACAATGACGCTAAAGCTAAAGCTATCTCAGCTCAGAGCCTTAGTGGCTGTCGCAACCTGTGGTAATTTCAGTGGTGCAGCCTTAGATTTAGAGGTGACTCAATCCACCATTAGCCATGCGATCGCTACGTTAGAAGATGAGCTAGGGGTAATTTTGCTGCAGCGAGGTCGTCATGGTGCCCGCTTGACCCCCGTAGGTGAGCGCATTACAACCAAAGCTCAGCAGGTGTTAGCCCTGCTAGAAGAGATGTCGAGCGATGCCGACCAAGCTAAGGGACTGCAAGGCGGTACCGTTCGGATTGCAGCTTTTCGCAGCGTCGCCACCAATGTTTTACCCAAAGCGATCGCTCAACTTCACAGCCGCTATCCCAGCATTTCAATTTCTATTGCCGAATTTGACGAACTGCGTCAGCTAGAGCAAGCCTTGTTGCAAGGTCAGGTTGATATCTGCGTTGCCGAAAGTCTTTGCGGCGAAGATTATGAAGTGATGCCCATTTTTGAAGATGAATATGTGGCGCTGCTTCCCCCCTCAGCGGGTCTGCGCGATGCTCAACTGCGTTTAGAAGATTTAGGTCAGTATCCGCTAATTGCCTCTCAGCACAATAGCTGCTTTGACCGAATTCGGTTACAGCTTGCTCAGCTTAATCCACCCTTTGAAGTTGCTTATCGCATTCGCCATGACTCTTCTATGACCAGTATGGTCAAACAGGGTTTGGGCATTGCCATTATGCCTCGCCTAGCGGCTGAACCGATTCCAGAAGGGGTTCAGGTTTGCCGCTTGCCGTTTCATTTGTTTCGGCCAATTGGGGCATCAAGACTCAAAAAAGCGCTGCATACTCCTGCTGTCTATGCATTTCTAGAAGCGCTACGAGACTGTCAAAGCGCGATCGCAGTTTCAGTTTCATCCGTTGGCTAAAGCCTTCGCGATCGCGCTGCACACGCAGCCTAGAGCGAAGGCTAAGCGCGGTCTGTCAGACGAGCCACAACCATAATCAGTTCTTTGAGGCTAAAAGGCTTAGTCATATATTCGCTAAAACCAGCCGCCAAAGCGCAATCGCGCCCGCCCCGAGTGACATAAGCAGTGACAGCCACCACCGGAATACGGATTTGCCGTTCGGCTTCCACCTTTTTCACCTGCCCAAGCAAGTCAAACCCATTTTGATGCGCCAAACGAATTTCACTAATGATAATGTTAGGCGGGGCGATCGCTATGAGGTGAACAGCCTCTTCAATTGTCGTAGCCGACATCACCTGAGTGCAGCCAAATACCTGAAAAACTTCAGTCAGAGAAGAGAGCAAATCCCGATTTGTATCTACAGCCAGTAAGCTGAGTCCATGCAGTAATGAAGATTGATCATACATTGTTTAAAGAGGGGCAAGACCTACCACCCAGACCACCCAAGTACGCATACATTGGCAGAAGGAGTACTCAATCTGCTATGAACACAGGTATTAAGCGATGTTTAGCGTCACTGCCTGACAATAGAGCCATCTTGAGGGTGGCTTCAGTACGAGACCGTACTGAGTACCGGAAGCAGCCTGCCGAATTGTTAAGTTCAGCGGTTACCCATGAGAGTTCCCCCCGAACCCTACCCCTATCGGTGGCATCTGTCGAGGGTGGGCGTTGAAAGCTGTGGCAGATGCACTTTTTGAGTATTAGGTTATGATGCGATCGCTTTATTTTCTGGTTCCTGGTACCACAGGGCAGTTTGCCTGTGGCGGACTCTGGGCTGAACTCAAAACGCTGGCACTGGCAAAGAATTTGTGTGAGGCAACGCTCGTAACCTATCAGCAGCGCGAACCCGATACCTTGTTTTTGCCAGATGTGCTGCGACGAGACGATTTAGACAACGTCATTTTTGTCGTCAGTTGGGGCTTTCATGTGGCCCGCTTGGTCAAAAAGTTACACCACTGCAACGTTGTATATCATGCTCACAGCGCAGGTTATGGCTTTCGCCTACCTGCCGATATCCCCATTATTGCCGTCAGCCGCAACACGATGAGCTACTGGGGACAACATGCCCCAAATGCCTTGATTTACTATTTACCCAACTACATCTCTGAATCGTTTCGCAACGAAAACCGTCCGCGCGATATAGAGGTGCTGCTACAAACCCGTAAGTCTTCAGCGTATTTACTCAAGCAGCTAGTTCCGGCTTTGCGTCAGCACTGTCAGGTGACGGTGGTAGAAACCTATATCGAAGATATCGTTGGTTTGTTCAACCGCAGCCAGGTTTACCTTTACGACTCTGCGGAATATTGGGCGCAGCAGCGGGTTAGCGAAGGCTTTGGGCTGCCGCCCATGGAAGCGCTGGCCTGCGGCTGCCAGGTATTTTCTAGCGTCAATGGTGCCTTGGCTGACTATTTAGATCCAGGGTTTAACTGTCACAAAATTGCTGGCTATTCGACTGCCTATGACGTAGCGCGTATTCTTGACGTGCTGCGATCGCCCGTTAACCGGACATTGCCTGACTCCTTTTTTAAGGAATATCGCCAACACAACCTGCTCAAACGTCTACAGGTGATTTTGGCAGAACTCAATCTTTTCTTTGATCATCGGCGATCGCAGCCCAGCGATATTCCCAGCCTGACTCGCTGGCGATTAGCCCAGTTGTTTATGCAACGCTTGCACAAAAAGCTGAACCAGGTTTTGCAGTCTGGTTGATTTTTTAGGCACCCAAGCCGCCGTTTTCAGCGCTAATGGGCAAAAAAATTGCCGCTAGCGGGCAATCTCTGTCTCAATGGCCTTACCAAATCGATTGCCATCTCCTATCGTTTGGGCAGAAGAGACAAATGTCATGGCATGGATTTTAGCATTCAAAACTCATCTTCTGTTATTCATACGGCTTCTGGTGCAGTGTATATTAACGGCGAAAAATACCCCCTCCCTCAGCAGGTAGTCAAAAATATTGAAACTGTTATCAACTTACAGGTACAGCAAGAGCGTGATGTTCCCTTTCATGAACGCCTGCTAGCCAGAGTTGCTACAGTTTTTGGTAAGCCTCAGTTTCTTTACTTTCAGCTTATTTTCTTCATTAGCTGGTGGCTTTTTAGTCGTTTTGGCCCCGATCCGTTGCCTTGGAATCTGCTCAAATTTGACCTGCAAGAGATGGGGGTTGATGTGGCTTCGCTGCTGATTGCTACTGGTGTTTTAGTCCGCCAAACCCGGCAAGATAAACTAGCCGAACAGCGATCGCACCTGAGTTTGCAGATTAATCTTTTGACTGAGCAAAAAACCGCCAAACTCATTGAGCTAATTGAAGAACTGCGAAGCGATTTGCCCAATATGCGCGATCGCTATGATTGGGAAGCCGAAATCATGAAGCAATCGACCGACCCTCAAGTCGTCCTCGACATTTTGAAAGAAAACCTAGAGCAACTTTCTACCACAGAAGACCTCCTGCCAGCCGCTAATCAGGAGTCCTCAGCCGCTGCTCTCTTGCAAACGCTAGCCGATAATGTGGCTGAGGTAGCGTCGTCTGAGTCCACAACTTCCACCGACTCAGACCCTACCTAAATCGTTCTCAAGAACGATTTAAGCAACTTTTACATATGCCATAGTATCCCTTGTCAGCAAGAAAGCCGTACGCTCCGCAAGGCTAATCCGTTGCAATCTAGTTGACGCGTTAATCCTTTTACCAAATTCACTTTTTAGCCTCTGATGGGGCAAGGGTTTGTCATGTCTGCACCGAATGGCGTGATGATGCAGTATTTCCACTGGTATATTCCCACCGATGGCAACCTGTGGAATCAGCTCACTAACGAAGCCGAGTCCTTAGCCCAAGCAGGTATCACTGCCCTTTGGCTACCGCCTGCCTACAAGGGCACCGCTGGGGGTCTAGATGTGGGTTATAGCGTTTACGACCTTTACGACCTAGGCGAATTTGATCAAAAAGGCTCAATTCGAACCAAATACGGCACCAAAGACGAATACATTCAGGCCATCAAAGCCGCCAAAGCCGTCGGTATTCACGTCTACGCCGACGTTATCTTTAACCACATGATGGGCGCTGACATTGCTGAAGAAGTCGAAGTCACCCCCTTTGACCCCGATAACCGCCACCAACCGATTGGCGAGTACCAAAAAGCCAAAGTGTGGACCCACTTCACCTTTCCTGGTCGCCAAGGCAAATACTCCGACATGGAATGGCACTGGTGGCACTTTGACGCCGTAGACTACAACGCCTACAACGAAGGCGAAGATGCCGTGTACTTGCTAAAAGGCAAGTCTTTCGACGATAACGTTGACCTGGAAAAAGGCGTCTTTGACTACCTCATGGGTTGCGACTTAGACATGGAAAATTCTGAGGTGCAGGAAGCCCTCAAGCAGTGGGGATCCTGGTATGTGGATACCACAGACGTAGACGGCTTTCGCTTTGACGCCGTGAAGCACGTCAGAGCCGGATTTTTCCCTAGCTGGCTCAACCACTGCCGCCGCTATGCCGGACGTCGTTTGTTTGCCGTGGGCGAATACTGGTCTTATGAAATTGAAGCTCTGCACCACTTTATCAGCGTCACAGATGGCGATGTGGCGCTATTTGATGCCCCTTTGCATTACAACTTTAGTGAAGCCAGCCAAGCCGGCAATCAATATGACATGCGGCAAATTTTTGATAATACGCTAGTGCAACAGCAGCCTGCCCTAGCCGTCACCCTGGTAGACAACCACGATTCGCAACCCTTGCAGGCGCTAGAGTCAGTTGTTGAAGGATGGTTTAAGCCCTTAGCCTATGCGCTGATTTTGCTGCGTCGTGATGGCTATCCCTGCATCTTTTATGCTGACTACTATGGGGCTCACTACAAAGATGTTGGCAACGATGGCAATGAGTATGAAATTTGGCTTGACAGCCATCAATGGCTCATTGACAAGTTTCTCTACGTTCGCAAGACCTATGCTTACGGCGATCAATATGACTATTTTGATCATGCCAACACCTTAGGCTGGACACGACTCGGCAATGAGGAGCATCCCGGAGGTATGGCCGTGGTTTTAAGCAATGGTGACGAAGGGACGAAGTGGATGGAGGTCGGTCAGGCCAATACTACCTATGTCGATATTACTGAACATATCGATCAACCCATCACAACTAATGACGAAGGTTGGGCCGATTTTCGTTGTCCAGCAGGGTCAGTTTCGGTGTGGGTGCCGCAGGCGTCTCATTGATCGCAAAACCGGATATTTTTCCGCTAAATTGACTTTGCGATCGCCCAGTCAAGCGTAAGAAGATAGGTGAAGATGGCAAAAAAGTTATTTTCACCTTTTTCTTAGATGCTTGCAGCTACCGTTCAATGGCTGGAAAAGCAATCGTGGCCCCTGCTGCTCTGTCTCAGTTTTGCCCTGTGCTTAGCCATTGGTTGCATTGATTATTTAATTCGTGAAGATGTCTCCCTGTCTATTTTTTACCTGGTGCCAATTACGCTGGCAGCTTGGTTTATCGATCGCAGGGCGGGCTTCTTCATGGCGGCAGTTTGCGCCATGGTTTGGTTGTATGCCGATACGGTGGCCAAAAACTATCCCTATCCGCTACTCCCTTATTGGAACGCTGCTGTCAGGCTGGGCTTTTTTGTCATTGTCACTCATCTGTTGGGCGCTCAAAAGCAAGCCTATGAGCGCGAAAAACGCTGGGCTAGAATTGACGGCCTGACGGGCGTTTTTAACCACCGCTTTTTTTTAGAAACTTTGCAAGCAGAACTCGATCGCGCTCGTCGCTATCACTATCCGATTACGCTGGCCTATTTAGACCTTGATAACTTTAAACAGGTTAACGATCACTTAGGCCATGCTGAAGGCGATCGCGTTTTGCTGGCGATCGCCCAACAGATTAAGCTCTCTTTGCGGACTAGCGATGTGGTAGCCCGTCTTGGTGGTGATGAGTTTGCTTTACTTTTGCCTCAGGTTGAGGCTAAACAAGCCCAAATTGCCTTAACCCGACTGCACGAAGAACTAATGCAGCTTAGCCTGAATCAGCATTGGCCAGTGGGGTTTAGCATTGGAGCCGTGACGGCTGTAGCTCCGCCCCAGTCAGCCGAAAACTTAATCCATCAGGCTGATCAACTAATGTACACAGTTAAGCAAGGGGGTAAGAACAGGCTGAAATGCGAAACAAATGAGCCTTGAGCCAAGTGACACTGACCTGGTTCACTTTCAGCCTTCGAGCAGCGTTGAGCGGCAAAACTCTCCCGCCTACCTAAGCGGCACTGGCGACCTTTTCTTCTAGCGCTGCAATATATCTGACGATTTCATGATCGCGCAACTGCCGACTAAAAATATTCCAGGTAAACCACGGCCCTAGTTTCTCTTCCTGTTCAACATGGACATAGCCCTGCCAAACGCGTGGTATCTGCGTTACCAAATCCCAACCGTAAACAAAGCGATAGTTGAGCGGTACTCGCCGCTGAAAAGATTCCACCAGCGCATCGTTGCCTACTCGAGGAGAGCCAAAGCTATAGGCTTCTAAAGGTTGTTGGGTGTGCTGGGTGATGTTGTACTGAATATCGAGCGCCGCTACCGTTGAGAGGGCACCGCCTAAGCTATGGCCCGTCACAATTAGCTTGCTGGTAGCCGTGTTGCGAACCGCTTCGAGCAAGCGATCGCGGACTGAAAAGTAAGCGCTCATGATACCCCGGTGAAACCGCACTTGAGTAGATTCTTCATCCCCGTAAGGATAAACTTTTTGCCGCAGTTGAAAGTTATTAAACCAGTCAATATCTTTGTCGCTACCGCGAAATACAATATGCACTTGATCAAGCTCAGGTTCGTAGAGCAAGGCTACCTGAGTGTCAGTTATCCCTTGATCATCACTTTCAAACAGGGTCACCTTAGCAACGGGTGAAGAGGCAAATTTAATATCGAGAAAGTCTCCATACACTTCTCGGCTCAAACGCGCACACAAAAGAGCAGCTTTATAATCCACCATGACCCTAGATCCTTCCCAGGAGACTGTTCAAGTAATCACCTTATTCCCCCCATCATTGATGATGTCAGGAAGCGATGGCAAGATTCGGATAAAGACTGTAACGTCTCAAGAAAAAAGCCAAAAAAAGCTCAAAAAAAAGCCAGGAAGCCTGTCTTCCTGGCAATGCCAATAAAAAGGAGCAAACGAAACTATTGATGACTATAAGCACTGCATGTGACGAGGCTGTGACGAGGCTATAACCTTGCTGTGTTAATCAGACGCTATAGCTGTCGCCACCGGGCTTAAAACACTTCAATGGCTGAAAGCCGCTGACAGAAAACCTTTCCTGCTGTCTTTGGCGATAAAGACGGTCAAACCCAACCGTTGGCTTGGGTACTGACAACCTGCTTAAGATTGGGCAAAATCTCAACTGTGTAAGCAAAGGGAGAACTGCCGCTACCGACCTGTTGCATGGCGCTGCCATTGGGGCGACGGGGCGAAAAGTACGAGTCAGCACTAACGACTAAATTTCCGGCGTTGTTGACGGCAATATCATTGACCACCAGCGTATTGCTATTGCCGTTGCTCAACAGGGCTGAGAGATAAGCCGCATCTACCAGTTCACCTGTTGCCAGATCGATCCGGCCAATCACCGATACAGTCGGGCCACCCCCTTGACCGTAGCTCCTGAGCCATGTCTGTTGAGCATCCTGGCTTTCTCGGCGGAAGTCTTCGCTGGGCGAACCCTGAGTGCCGTCTACTGTAAAAACACCATAGAGTTCGCTGCCTGTCCACGCCAAACCGATGCCGCGACCGTCGGCTCCGGTGATTTCGTAGTCAGTTCGCGTCCAGTTGTTGAGAGGATTGCTGCTATCAAACAGGCTAATGATGGGGTTTTGATTGTTGGCGCTGACCTGCTGGGTACCGATGTAAATTGTTTGATCACCCAGAACAATTTTGCTACCACTGAGAGCGGCAATCGTTGCTTCTGAATCGGCAGGGCTAAATTTGACGACACTGTCGGAGAAGGAGGTGAGCAGAGTAGTGGGTAAGCTACCGGGATCGCTTCCCGGATTGCTGCCGGGGTTGGGGTTGGGATTAGGGGGAATACCAGAATTGCCCTCTGGCTCGCCCTCTGGAGCGCTGGGATCGCTACCGGAGGGGGCTGTCGGCAGAGAGGTAGTTGGGTTAGCCGCTAGAATGGCTCGGAACGGAGCCTGGTTTTGCCAATTCTGGCTTCGCGGCAGCAATGCCCCTACGGAAACGGCTTCTCCAGTTGCCCCTGCAATCTTAAAAATAATATCGTTGAAGTCGTTGTCTGAACGGCGATCGCGCCGCAGATCTTCCATTGCAAATAGATTACTGGCTAGCTGACCCATTTGAGCAAAGCCTTTGGGGTTGGCGGCTTCTATGGAAAATAAAGGACGATGTTTGCCACCGCGATCGGGCCGATCGTAGGCAGCTTTAACCGTATCGTCAGGTACCAGCATCACGCCAAAGCTGTCTCCGGCGTTCATGGCGACCTGCTTGAGGCTAGAGACGCCAGCTTCGGCTTCTGAGATGACAACGTATCCTGCAGGCGACTGGCTCAAAGCCCGCCGCGCCGCCTCTTGAATGTAGGCGGCTGAACCGGGTGTAAGGGTTTCCATGCCCGCCAAGCTAAAAATAGCTAACTCTCCGGTGTAAGCACCGCCATCAAAGAGAAACTCAATGCTGACTTGTCCGCTAGCTCCCACTGTAAATTCACCTAGGGCGGCTTGCTCTACCGCCCAAGTTTGGTTTTGCCAGTGGAGGTAAGCGTGGTCATTTTCGGTTTGCAGCGCCGCTAGGGTTGACGGTGCGATCGCTTTGCCTTGTACCAAGGCGGCAAAAATTGCGCCTTCATCGCCAGCGGCATCTGTAGTGTTAAGGCGGCTATCTAGGGCATGCCCTAATTCTTCGATCAAAACAGCGGCGATCGCTGATTGAGAACTCTGAGTAACAAAGTCTTGCCCAAGATAGATAGTTTGATTGCTAGCGGCGAAAGCTCCTTTTGCTTGAAGGATCGAGTCTGGAACAATTTCTAGCCGAGGTAAACCCTGACCCTGTTCCCAATCCTGGATAAGCTCTCTGGCTGATTGACTGTCTACCGCAACCCCAAAGGCCGTAGCGATCGCTCTGGCAAACAGAGGAGCGGCTGCAAACTGGCGTAGCTGCGTTTGAGCCAGTTGCCAAGCTTGGGTAACGCTAGCGCTTAGGTGCGGTGCCGTCTCGTTTTGGAGGAGACGATCCGATGGTAGGGGAGCGACCAGTTGACCAATCAAGGGATCTGTGGAGTCAGGGGCGATCGCCCCTGACTCCAAGGTTTCAACGTAACCGTCATCGGCGGCTAAAAACACAGGTATAGACGGTGCTAGGCCGCTAACAGAGGCCGCTAGCTGGTCAATTTCTGACCAAGCCGTTTCTCCTAGCGCCTCTGGCCTGACCTGTGGATTTAAGCTATCTCGATAAAAGGAATTGACCGTTGCAGAAAGTTGGCTTAGATCGCCAGCAAAATAAGTTTCAGCCATAAGCTCGTCTCAAAGCTCAACCGCTTACAGCTACTCAAATTTTGGCCGCCATCTGGAAGACTGCTAAAAAACCAGTAATTCTACTAGAAAAGTACAATATTTGCCAAGCTGCTTCTAGAATATTTACGGATAAACGCTTATAGCGGTAGCCACAAGCGTCCACCGCTTCAACGGCTGAAAGCTTTTTACCAAAGGTTTTCTTCTGCTGTGCTCCGCCCTCAACCTTCTGTCTTTAGCGATCAGTGACGGCTTGCCCGTATGCGGCATCCCGGCCAAAAGGATGGATAGCTGGCTAAACGCTCAGGTTAAAATAGCCCCGCCCATTAGCTTTTGATAACGGCGATCGAGTTCGGCTTGCAGCCAAGGCCAAAGTTCTAGCGTAGAATCTTCAGCAATGATTTGCTCAGCCGCAGTGCGAGCCAAGACTAACACGTCTTGGTCTTCAACTAGGCTGGCGAGGGCAAAATCGGGCAAGCCTGACTGTCGGGTGCCCAGAACTTGGCCGGGGCCACGAAAGCGCAGATCCATCTCAGAAATAAAAAAGCCGTCTTGAGATTGTTCTAATACTTTCAGTCGCTGTATGGCGGTTTCGTTTTTGGTGGCGCTCATGAGCAAGCAGTAAGACTGATCTGCCCCACGACCGACGCGTCCCCGCAACTGATGAAGCTGTGATAGGCCAAAACGTTCGGCATGTTCAATCAGCATGACGCTGGCATTGGGAATATCGACCCCCACCTCCACGACAGTGGTTGACACTAAAATGTGCGTTTGGCGATCGCGAAATTGCGTAATCGCCTGATCCTTTTCGGCAGACGACATTCGCCCGTGCAGTAGCCCTACCTTAAAGTCTGGAAAAATACTGTCTTGAAGCCGCTGATGTTCTTCAATTGCTGACTTTAGATCTAGTTTTTCAGACTCATCGACTAGCGGTAGCACCACATAGATCTGGCGTCCCTGAGCTATTTCGCGGCGAATCAGGTCATAAGCATGATGGCGATCGCGCCCGGTTAGTAAAGTGGTTTGAATGGCTTTGCGTCCCGGCGGTAGTTCGTCAATCTGGCTGACGTTGAGATCGCCATGCAGGGTCAACGCCAGCGTGCGGGGAATGGGTGTTGCCGTCAGCGTCAAGACATGAGGATTTTGTCCTTTTTGCTGGAGCCGTGCCCGCTGCTGCACGCCAAAGCGGTGTTGCTCATCAATGGTGACCAATCCCAACGCCTGAAACTGAACGGGATCTTCAATTAAGGCATGGGTGCCAACTAGCAACGGCAACTCGCCTGAGTGTAGCTGAGCCAAAATTTGGCGACGTTTGGCTGCACGGGTCGATCCGGTTAGTAGTTCGACAGGCAAGTGCAACAAGTTAAACCAGCCCACCAGTTTGCGATAATGCTGCTCAGCCAAAACTTCAGTAGGTGCCATCAAAGCCGCTTGATAGCCCGCTTGAATTGCCGCCAGAATCGCCACTACTGCTACCACCGTTTTACCCGAACCTACATCACCTTGAACTAAGCGATTCATGGGGGTTGGCTGTTGCAGATCTTGCAAAATTTCGTTGACAACGCGCTGCTGGGCTGCGGTCAAGGCAAACGGCAACACCTGGTAAAACGTGTCAATTAATTCTCCCGTCGGCGCTAGGACAACGTCAGTGGGGGTGCGCTGTTGCAACTGTCGCCGCCGCAAAAGTCCTAACTGCAAATAAAAGAATTCATCAAATACCAAACGGCGGCGAGCGGCAGCTAGACTTTCGGCATCAGGGGGAAAATGAATATGAGCGATCGCCACGGGCAACTTAATCAGCTCATAGGGGTTGCGAATAGCCGCAGGCAACGGATCTCGTATATTTATGGCGGCGGGTAGCGCTGCGACAACTGCTCGGCGTACTAAGTCGGCTCCAACCCCTTCTGTCAGCGGGTAAACAGGTACAACCCGCCCCACCGTCAGCGAGTCAATTGCGCCGCCAGCACTCTCTAGTACCTCAATATCCGGGTCATCTAGCGTTAGGCCATACTTGTTTTGCTTTACTAAGCCAGACGCAGCAACCACGGCTCCCACCGGATACAGACGCTTTTGGCTTTCTTGCCAGCCTCGGTTGCGGTAGCGGCTACCTGCAAAAAAGCGACTAATTTTTAGCTGAGCGCTGTGATCGCGAATCAGCAACTCAAAAATGGTTAATTTGGCATTGCGGGGGCTATTAAAGCAGGTGCAGCGCTTCACGGTGCCCACAACCGTAACCGTTTCACCCGGTTCTAAAGCTTGAATCGAAACCTGACGGGCGTAGTCAATATGGTCACGAGGATAGTAGTAGAGTACGTCTCGCACGCTGTAAAGACCCAGCTTTGCCAAGCGATCGCTGTTTTTAGGGCCAATGCCTTTGAGGTAGGTCAGCGGCTGATCTAACTCAGGTAGACGTGTGGAGGGCAGCGATGGCGAAACTAAGTCCTTCGTTTTAGGGGATTTACGGCGGTCTGCTTGGGCGGTGGGCTGGCTGGCGGCGGCTGGCGGCTGGAGCGATAGCTGCTGAGTGGGGCTATCGTCGGCTTCTAAACGACAGCGACATTGATAAAGGCTGCGGCGGGTATCAGCGACGAGATGCTGCCGCTTGGCAAAGCTCAAGTCCCGATAGGCTTGAAAAGCATCTGCCAGCGATCGCCACTGAGCTTGCTCATCACTAGACAAACTGTGGGGAGGCTGTTGCAGACTATCTCGCAAAAATTCACTAAAGCGCTGTTGCCTGCCAACCAGGTCATTAAAGCCATGCTCAGCTTCTAGGGCTAGCGCCTTTTGCAAACGCAACCAATCGGGCAAAGCTGAATTTTCGCGATCGCTCATCACGCTTCATGCTCTCATGACTCAACCCAGCTAGCTCTCCAAGCTGCCTCGGCTTCAGCGATCGCTTGCTCCCGCTGTTTTTGCTGATACTGCTGAGCTAGCCCTTTCAGACGCGCTAGTTTCTCTCGAATTTTGGTTCGCCAAACGGCCACCGTAGAATCCGTAAACTCCACCTCCGACAGCCTTAGGTTAATGGCTACTAGGTGGGTCATTGCACTCCCTTCAGGCAGGTTCTCATTGTCCGCCTCTGCTCCTTCCCCTTCTTCGTCTTCTTCATCCGCCTCTGTCTCAGCGCTGCCTAGTTCAACCAAAACATTTAAAACATTGGGAGTACCAGATGCCATTTCCGTCATCGCTTCAGCTTCAGCCGCCGCCGCCAAAATTGACTCTGGCAAATCCGGTAAAATCTTGACCTGCTTCAGAGCCTGATTTGCATCTTGTGAAAGCAACCGTAAAGTATGGCGAATGCGCTGCTCTAGCCGCAGGTGGCGCTTGACTAATTCTGGCGGTGACAAGACTTCAGGTATTTCAGGCTGCGTCGATTGACTCAGAAGTTTAGCCATCTCTGTAAGCGGTTCTAGCGCCGCTTGTGCCTCCGCCTCTGAAGAGATCTGGGCTGCTGACGGATCCTCTGATTGAGCCGCTAGCGAATCTGAAGGCGAAAGGCGCTCAGCATCGCTCAGCGTTTCTACTGGCAACTCAGCGGTTGGGTCAGCCTCGGCTTCATCTGGCTCTGCTAATTGAGCCTGAGCAGATTTACCCTTAACGGCTGCAGCAATTTCTGCTAACAACTGGGGCGGCAAATCTTGTAGCGTAATCAACTGCTCACCATCAGCCGTAGAAGGTTCGTCCAAACGCTCAATTTGCTGCAATAGCTCAGCCTGCGCCTTTTTACCCATCTGCTGTAAACCCTGTTGCAAAGCCTGCTGCTGCCGTAGAGAAAGCTGCAAAAAGCGTTCAGGATAAGCTTGGGTACACAGATGATAGCTCGCTAAAACAAGCTGCCGCTTAGCGGCTTGGCCTAGCTCCGTTAGATATTGATGATAAAGATCCTTAAGTTCTTTCGCTATCTGCTCAGTTGCCCGCTCTAGGGCAGACAACTCTCGTTTAATTTGCTCAACCGCTCGAACCATGAACTCGCCGCAGTAAATTCAGACCTATCGTATTACCCAGGATAACGATTCCCTCAGCTATAGAAGCAACCTTGTCCAAAGCCAAAAGTAGCAGGTCATCCCCAGGTTGACCTGCTACAGAAAGGCGATTGGCTTAAGCTGGGTAGATCATCTTCAATGACTACGCACTTTTACCTTTACCCGCCTGGGCTGCCACTTCTTCGGCAAAGTTAGACTCTTCTTTTTCAATGCCTTCGCCTAAAATAAAGCGGGCAAAGCGGCGTACCTGGATGTTTTCGCCAATTTTAGCAACATGTTGTTTGACCAGTTCTTCAACCGTGATGCTTTGATCTTTGATAAAGGGTTGGTCAAGTAACGCTAGCTCTTTTAAGCGCTTGTCAATGCGTCCTTGAACAATCTTTTCTCGAATGTTGTCTGGCTTTTTCGAGAGATCGTCACGACCCATTTCAATTTGCTTTTCTTTGGCGACAATATCGGATGGGATATCGTCGGTTCTAACGTATTCCACATTAGGGCAAGCGGCGATTTGCATCGCAATGTCTTGCGCCAATGCTTTGAACTCTTCTCGCCGCGCAACAAAGTCAGTTTCACAGTTGACTTCAACCAGCACCCCTACTCGGCCACCTGTATGAATGTAGCTGTGAACCAACCCTTCTGCTGCCACCCGGCCCTCTTTCTTAGCCGCAGAAGTGATGCCCTTCTGCCGTAGCCACTCGACGGCTTTTTCCATATCGCCGTCGTTCTCTTTGAGCGCCTTTTTACAGTCCATCATGCCTGCGCCTGTTTTTTCGCGCAGTTCTTTGACGAGTTTTGCAGATATGTCCGCCATAAGTGCCCTAGTTGCTAAACCTCTAAAAACTCTATCAACCTATAGCCCTGTTTTAATTAGCTATCGCCATCATCATCGTTGCTATCGTCATCTGCGAAAGCATCTGGGACGTCGTAATCTTCGTCATATTCTTCTTCCGCGCCTTCGTAGTCTTCATAGTCATCATCGCTATCGAGCTGACCATGAGAGCCTTCATAGATCGCGTCTGCTAGCTTACCTAAGATCAGTTTAATGGAGCGAATAGCATCGTCGTTGGCCGGAATTGGAATATCGACGACATCAGGATCGCAGTTAGTGTCTAGCAAAGCAATGATGGGAATATCTAGTTTCTGGCATTCTTGCACGGTGTTATATTCCCGCCGCAAATCAACCACAATGACGGCATCGGGAATTCGCCGCATCATTTTGATGCCACCAAGATATTTTTGTAGCTTTTCTAGCTCTCGCCGCAAAACGGCACCCTCTTTTTTGGGACGCAGATCAATTGCGCCAGTCTCTTGCATCCGCTCTAGCTCTTTAAGCCGCTCAACCCGGGTTTTAATGGTGGCCCAGTTTGTCAGCATGCCACCTAGCCAGCGCTGATTGACGTAGTACGAACCACAACGGGCGGCTTCTTGGGCGACGATGCCAGCGGCCTGACGTTTGGTGCCTACAAATAAAAACTTTTGGCCATCTTCAGCGGCTTCGCGAATGTAGCTGTAAGCATCTTCAACACATTGCGCCGTTTGAACCAGGTCAATAATGTGAACCCCATTACGAGATGTAAAGATATAGGGTTCCATTTTGGGGTTCCAGCGGCGAGTTTGGTGACCAAAGTGAACACCTGACTCTAGTAGCTGAGCCAAAGAAACAACGGGCATAAATTTTTCTCCTTCGGGTTTATCCTCCATCTGGCTGTATCTTGGTCAGAACTACGCCGTAGCAGCGCGTTCTTCAAACGGCGTTTGCCCTTTGTTTAAGACACCCGAAATACCAGATGTGCGAATTTTCACAACTTTGCCAGTCTAACACGACTGATGGTGGAAACAGATGACTTTTCAGCCAAAAACTTTATTCCAAACAAAAGCCCCTTCTGTCGGGAAGAGGCTTTATTAAGCTAGCTAACGAAATCGCTGGCTGAATTGACCTAAAAAGGACAGCTAAGGGCGATCGCGGCTGCTCTTAAATATTCGACGCTAAGGGGTTTATCGGTTTAAGGGAGGGCAATGGAATTGACATCGCAGGTGAGTGGACAAGCTGCATAAACGGGCACTTGCTTTGAGCCAGCTTCTTGGTTGAGCCAGCCTAACCAGCTAACTTCATGGGGATAGACGCCTTTGAGCGTTAGGCCAATTGAAAGTAAGGTAACGCCTAACAAATTTGCTCCAATCACAACGCTGACAACAAATAAAACAGCATTTGCTGGCATCAACGGTAAAAGAGCGATCGCGGCTACTGCCGCCCCTGCTGTAATTAAAGTAACAATTGGAAATCCAATCACTAAAAAGCAAACCTCTAAAATCAGCATCCAGATCAGGAAGCTCTTCAAGAGAGATAGCAATGCCCAGCTACCAGTACTTTGAGATCTTGCGATCGCCATAATCTTTTCTCCTTTAATTGCCTTTAATTGCTTTAAATACAACAGTTGACCTTTTGAATTTCAGATAACTCAAAGCCAACTCAAAGCCAGTAAAAAACCTTACACCACGTTCTTCTTAACGTTTCATCAGTATACCGATGATGCTTCGAATGGATTTATGTTGTTTGTCAAAGTTTACAAGTCGCCTGTTTGTTAAGTGGCCCGAAACATTGGTGAAAAGATATTTCTGGTTTCAAGAGATCGGGCAAAAACAGGTTTGTTTGCATCGTTCTTGAATCTGTGTTGCCTGCATAGTGGGCGATCCCCAGTCAGATGTCTGAATTTTTACGGTGGAACGGTAAATTTGGTTTTTGTTTGATGACATCTATCTTTGGAGTGTTTTTGTATCCTAATGGGCGAGATTTTGTATCTTTAATTACTGGTCTTCAGAGTCTTTCAAATTCATTAATGTAACCATTGTCTGTGGCCTATTTCAGGCTGTTTCTGTTGCTGATTTTTCTTTTTTGATGAAATAAAAAGTAAGTTGATTTGAAGCTTAGCCATTTCAAAGACGGTTGGTAGACCGACGACTAGTGGCTGCTGTCGCTCGGCTATGACCGAAAGCAAATCCGTTTTGGAAACGACTATCTAGCTGATGCTACAGAAAAAGTTGAGGCTTTATAGCGGTAACAACAAGGGGGAAGACACTTCAACGGCTGAAAGCTGCTGATAGAAAACCTTTCTCTTTTACCTCTAACCTTTCGGTTGCGGCGACAAATTCTGGCAATTGGATGCTTCCTGCTATTGATTTCGCTATGCTAAAGCTCAATATTGTTAAATAGTATTTGGGCTAAAGGGTAAAATTCTCTAAAAGATTTGTGGAAAAGCGGTTGCAACGACCAGAAGGGGTATCGTTTTGCCAAAAGGGTTTTGCCAAAAGGTAAGTTTGCAGTAAGGCGCTCACTTTTTGACCCCCCGTGGGCAATCTATGAATCATTGCACCCAGTCATTTAGCGTTTAGCTGATTATTGCAAAGGGACTTCTATGACAGATTCCAATCGTCCGCCTGCACCCCCTCGGATGTCGCCGCCGCCGCCGCCGCCGCCGAGTCGCCCGCCCGCCCCTCCCCCCAATCAGCAACGATCTATGCCCGCCGCAGGCCACCGAGCGGCTGCGCCTCCTCCCATGCCTGCCTCAGCAGCCGGGGTGAAGGTTAATAGCAGTGGCCTCACGCTAGGGAAGATTGTGCGAGAAGCCTTCGACAAAGGTTATTCAGACGTGCATGTGGGCGTTGGAGAAGTGCCTCGCTTTCGCGATCGCGGGCAAATTATCACCACTGACTATCCTGTAACCGACGAAAAGACGTTTTATGGATGGTTGGATGAGGTATTGAAGCCAGACGAAATTCAACGGTTCAAGCAAACTCTGGACTTTGACGGGGCTGCCCAATTTGACTTTACCCGTGTGCGCATCAACATTTTTGATACGCTGCATGGCCCTGCTTTGGTCATGCGTTTGATTCCGGTCAAAATCCTAACAATGGAGCAGCTTAACCTGCCCCCCGTATTTAGAGATGTTTGCCATTATCACAAAGGTTTAATTCTGATTACCGGGCCAACGGGTTCGGGTAAGTCAACTACCCTGGCAGCCATGATTGATTACATCAACAAGGAGATGCCTCGGAACATCATCACCATTGAAGACCCCATCGAGTTTGTCCATACCAGTCAGCGATCGCTGATTAAGCAGCGTGAGGTTGGCATCAACACCCTCAAGTTTGATAACGCGCTCAAAGCTTCTCTCCGGGAAGATCCTGACATTATCCTGATTGGTGAGATGCGGGATAAAGAAACCGTCAACACCGCCCTCAAAGCGGCTCAAACCGGACACTTGGTGATGGGAACCTTGCACACCAACAGCGCCATCAAAACCGTAGAGCGGATCTTGAACCTATTTGAACCAGATCAGCAAGCACCCGTACGGGTATCAATCGCTGAATCTTTGGTCGCTGTTATTGCGCAGGGGCTTTGCCGTACAACCGACGGTAAGCGGGCGGCTTTTCATGACATCATGATCAATACCGATGCGATTAAAGACTACATCATGCGGGGCGATCTCGATGAAGCCGAAGCCCTGATTCCGAAGTGTACATTTGACGGTATGTGCACCATGAATCAGTCCCTCTACGCGCTGTACGAAGCGGGTCGGATCACAGAAGAGGTTGCCTTAGAAATGTCTCCTCGTCAGAACGAAATGGCTCAAATGCTACGAGGTCGGGTCTAAAAGACGGTGAACGATTCAGCCTCTCATCTCCCCCAAGTGTTTAAGGGCATTGCCCTGTTTACGCCTGGGGGAGATGTGGTTTATTGCATTGATGCTCAAAAGCAGGCTCGCTGGCATTTGCACCTGTGTGCAGTCTTGCAAGAACTGCTGCATTTAGTTGAACCACCGCATTTTTTGCTGCCTTGCTACACCGCTACGTTAGATACCTGGATTGACAGGCGTACCCAGCAGCTCTGCCAGTGGGCTGAAGTGTATCCCCCCGTTTGCAAGTATGGCTCCTTGCTGAATGCCTTGTTTGGTCTAGATGAGATAGATTGGCAACCTGTCTTTCAACCAGAAGAATTTTGCAATCCGTTGGTGATTGAAAGCTACCGTTCCAAGTTCCCGGCTTTGTGGGAAAGTCACAACCTAGTTTTTCAAGTTGTTGTGCCAGATTCACCTCATTTAGCTGCTTATGCCAGCAGTTCGTACCCGCCTGTAGATATCGCTCAAAAGCCTTCAGGTTTCGTGTTTCGGCTTTATATTGCGGGTCAAGATGCTCAAACGGCGGCAGTCTTGGGCAATCTGCATCAGCTTTTAGACCAGACAATGCGCTCTCCCTACACCTTGAAGGTGGTAGACGTCAACAAGCACCCGGAACAGGCCGAAGCAGATCATATTTCAGCGACACCAACTTTAATTCGAGTGTGGCCGCGCCCCACCAAGCGCATTGTTGGTAGCCTCAACGCTTTTAGTAACTTGGAGAACTTAGCGCAGATACTGACGCAAACGCGGGATTCGTGAGCCGCTGTCGCCACTGATTGATGGCAGGCCGCAGATGAGCCGATAGCCAGTCGTCGTATTGGGGATAAACGGGCAGTCGCGGTTTTAGCTGCCAGCCGTGGGCTGCTAGCAAACGAGACAGGGCTGGCTGCTGTAAATGCGGATAGTCGGGGTTGACTTCATCTTTAGGCCCAATGCCGCCGATGTCGCGCGCGCCTAGTTCTAAGCAGGTTAAAAGGGCGGCTTGAGGATTCACCAGATTGGGCGGAATTTGCAGGGTAATGTCAGGGGGTAGAATTTCGTGAGCCATGAGGATTGCTGTTTTGAATCGCTCAAAACTTAGCTGGTCTCTGCTTTCGATCTGCGTTCGTCCGGTCTGATGGGGCTGTAAAATGACTTCCTGAATATGCCCCCATTGCTGGTGAATGTGGGCGATCGCGCTCAATGTTTGCCACCAGTCGGCTTCGGTTTCGCCAATTCCGAGCAGCAGCCCAGTGGTGAAGGGAATTTGCAGTTTCCCTGCCCAAATCAATTGCTGTAGGCGGACGGCAGGACGCTTGCTAGGCGCATAGCGATGAACCGTTTTGAGAAGTTTGGGCGTTAGCTGCTCTAGCATTAGCCCCATGGAAACATTGACCTGTTTCAGGTACAGCATTTCTTCAAAACTGAGTGGGCCGACATTGGTATGGGGCAAAAAGCCCATCTCTAGAGCCAAGGCGCAAAGATCGTAAATCCGTTGAACCCAAGCCCGTCGTCGCAGGCTTTTGGGATGGACTTCGCCACTCAAAATTAAAATTTCAATCACAGCTTGAGACTGCAACCCCCTTAGTCGAGTACGAGCCTGATCAATCGATAACCACTCGCTTTTGCCTGGATCGTGGCGAAAGTTGCAGTAAGTGCAGCGATTGAAGCACTCATAGGTTGGCACTAAGGTGTAGGCAGGGCTATAAGTAATGGTTTGAGGAGCGATCGCGGCCATAAGACAGGATGGGACTGACAGGGGTCTACCGACGGGCTATGTAGACATTGTCTGCGATCTGACAATTTTCAGCGCAAATCCAGGTTGAGTGGCTCAAGATCAAGTGGGTTTAATTTACGCTGTATAACTCAACGTTTCGCAACCTTCGGCGAGAGAGGCTAAGTGCTACAATCAGCAGCAAGCTAGGGGTGTCCGAGCAATCGGGCTGAGATCATACCCTCAGAACCTGACCTGGGTAACACCAGCGGAGGGAAGCGTTGATTGAGGTCACGGTACCGAAGCGACGAGCGATGAGTCCTAACGATAGCGAGGTGGAGTTGCTATGAGGACACATCGAGGATTGATAGGGTGATCATTGCTATAGCCATAGGCCGCTTTCAA
The DNA here is from genome assembly GCF_052168255.1 of Almyronema sp. Taxonomy (NCBI): domain Bacteria; kingdom Bacillati; phylum Cyanobacteriota; class Cyanophyceae; order Nodosilineales; family Nodosilineaceae; genus Almyronema; species Almyronema sp. The sequence continues at coordinate 28,470 of NZ_JBQLZL010000069.1, forward strand.
AGAAATCCCTAAAAAGGTGTCTTGATAGCTGCCTGAGCGCCCTCTAGCCTCTGCTGCGATCGCAAGGGGGTCTTTTATGTCTATGGGTGCAGTGGCCTTGCTGGTCATGCTGGTAACGGCTGCGGCTTTTGCCTTAATCGGATTGTTGCAGGCTAGCCAACAAGCGCTCAACCTCGAAAACTATATGGTGAGCCGCAATCGAGTCGGCAGTGGCATGGCGCTAGCCACGGTCGTAGCCTCCTCAATGGGGGCTTGGATTTTGTTTAGCCCACCCGAAGCTGGCTCAGCTTTTGGCGGGCTGGCGGCGTTGCTAGGCTATTGCGTTGGCTCTGCGGCGGCTGTGGCTGTATTTGCCCTTTTTGGCCCCCGCCTGCGCGCGCTCATGCCTCAAGGCCATTCCTTAAATGAGTATGTGCTGCATCGCTATGGCGGCCTGATGTACTGGCTCACCGAAGGCGTCATGGTGCTTTACATGTTTATTTATCTAGCAGCCGAGTTAACGGCGATCGCCAAAGCAACGCAGCTAGTTGCCAATGTCCCTCTGGGTTGGACTGCTCTTGTTGTGATGACGGCGGTGTTTGCTTACACCCTGTATGGCGGCTTGCAAACAGCTATCTTTACCGATGCCATTCAGTTTGCTGTGATTGTGCCGCTGTTGATTTTTTGCTTTGGCTTTACGGTGATGGCTTTGGGCGGTCTAGGCAACGCCTTTGCCCCTGTTCAAGCCAACGCACCAGAACTGCTTTCGTTGCAAAACATCGCGGGTCTAAGGTTTGGAGCCACCTTAATCATTGCGATTGTGGCGGCTGAAATTTTCAACCAGGGCAACTGGCAGCGGGTGTATGCCTGCCGTAATCAGCAAGTTGTCCGGCGGGCTTTTCTGGGTTCGGCGGCGCTGATTTTGCCTATGCTGTTGCTGGCAGGGCTGCTGGGGTTGCTGGCAGTCCAGTTCGACTTGGCAGGGGATACGGCTTTTTTTGAGCTACTAAAAGTGCTACAGGTGCCTAGCTGGGTGTTGATGGTGGTGATTGTGCTAGCGCTGGCGCTGGTCATGAGCAGCTTAGATACATTGCTAAACGGTATTGCCAGCATTTTTACCTTCGACTTACGCCGTTTTTGGCCTGTAGCGCGATCGCAGCGCATTTTAAACCTGGCTCGGTTGCTGACCGTTGGGGTGGGAACGCCAGCGGTTTTGATTGCCGCCAGAGGCTACAGCGTGCTGTACCTGTTTTTTGTAGCTGATTTGCTTTGTGCGGCTGTCCTGTTCCCAGTGCTGTATGGGTTGTATAACCGCCACATCAGCAGCTTAAACGCTTTTTGCAGTTCTCTTTTGGGCATTGTCACGGGTCTGCTGTTTTTCCCTAAGCCTGACTTTACGCCGCTGTTACCGCTGCCAGGAGCGGCTGACTTGCTTAATAGCTTTGCGGTAGCGCTAATTGTCTCTACGGTATCTGCGCTGGTTTGGACGGCGATCGCTTACCAAACTCATCCTGCTAAGCCGTTTGACTACGCTCAGCTACGGCAGCGCAAGCTGGCCTACGAAACGGCAGAGACTGAACCCGCTCAAACCCCCTAGACAGTAGGGGCATAGTATCCATGCCCCTCTGTAATCAGCTCTCTTTTTTTAACTTAATGAGGACTTAACCATGAGAAGCCAATGGATTGCCAAACGTCGGGGTCAAGCCAACGTTAGCCAGATGCACTATGCCCGCCAGGGGGTGATCACCGAAGAAATGGACTTTGTTGCCCAGCGAGAAAACCTCTCGCCAGCGCTAATCCGCGATGAAGTGGCACGAGGGCGAATGATTATTCCGGCCAACATCAATCACCCCAATCTAGCGCCAATGGCGATCGGCATTGCCTCTAAGTGCAAAGTTAATGCCAACATTGGGGCATCGCCTAACTCGTCAGATATTGAAAAAGAACTCGACAAACTGCGCCTAGCTGTGAAATACGGTGCAGATACCGTCATGGATCTCTCTACCGGGGGGGGCAATTTAGATCAAATTCGCTCAGCTATTATTCAAGCTTCTCCTGTCCCCATTGGCACTGTCCCGGTTTATCAGGCACTAGAGAGCGTGCATGGTCGCGTTGAAGATCTGAGCGCCGAAAGCTTTCTAGCCGTGATTGAAAAGCACGCTCAACAAGGGGTGGACTATATGACCATCCACGCAGGCATTTTGATTGAACATTTACCGCTGGTACGCAATCGCCTGACGGGTATTGTTTCTCGCGGTGGCGGCATTCTGGCGCAGTGGATGCTGCACCACCACCAGCAAAACCCGCTTTACACTCACTTCGACGACATCATTGAAATTTTCAAAAAATATGATGTCTCGTTTAGTTTAGGGGATTCGCTGCGTCCTGGTTGCCAGCATGATGCCTCGGACGAAGCCCAGTTAGCTGAACTCAAGACCTTAGGCCAGCTTACCCGTTGTGCCTGGGAGCATGACGTGCAGGTGATGGTGGAAGGCCCCGGACATGTGCCGATGGATCAAATTGAGTTCAATGTGCGCAAGCAGATGGAAGAATGCTCAGAAGCGCCTTTTTATGTGCTAGGGCCATTGGTCACTGATATTGCCCCTGGTTATGACCACATTACCTCGGCAATTGGGGCGGCGATGGCAGGCTGGTATGGTACGGCAATGCTTTGCTACGTCACCCCCAAAGAACATCTGGGGCTACCGGATGCAGAGGATGTTCGCAATGGCCTGATTGCTTACAAAATCGCGGCTCATGCGGCTGATATTGCTCGACATCGACCGGGGGCACGCGATCGCGACGATGAACTTTCTAAAGCCCGTTATCACTTCGACTGGAATCGCCAGTTTGAACTTTCATTGGATCCTGAGCGGGCGCGGGAATATCACGACGAAACCCTGCCTGCTGATATCTACAAAACGGCAGAATTTTGCTCTATGTGTGGGCCAAAATTTTGCCCCATGCAAACCAAGGTAGACGGCGAAGCGCTGACAGAATTGGAGAAGTTCTTGGCGGCTCAAGAAACGGCTAGCGCCCAAGTCTAGCTATTGGGTTTCTTGTTCCCAGGCTCCGGTCTGGGAACAAGCATTTATGACAATTCGCGCCAACGCTGCTGGATTTCAGCAATGGTAAAGACGGCCTGAAACTGCAATCCTTTTTCCTGATACAGTTCTGCGCCGCCCTGCTGACGATCAACAAGCGAAATCACCTGCTCAACCTGGTAACCTGCTAGCCGCAGACGTTCCACTGCCTTCAGCGCCGACTGCCCGGTGGTGACGACATCTTCTAGCACCACAACTGGGGTGCCCGCTGGCAAAGTTAGCCCTTCAATATAAGCTTGGGTACCGTGTCCTTTAGCTTCTTTGCGCACAATCAAAGGGGCGATCGCCCGCTTTTCATAAGCGCCGACTACACTCACCGCCATCACAATCGGATCAGCTCCTAAAGTCAACCCTGCTACGGCCTGAGCCTCTTCAGGCAACATAGCAAGCAGGATCCTCCCCACCATCAGCGCCCCTTGAGGGTGAAGCGTCACCTGCTTGCCGTTGATGTAATAAGTGCTGCGCTGACCAGATGACAGCACAAAATCCCCTTCGCGATAAGCACTTTGACAAAACAGATCGAGAAGCTGTTGGCGAATGATGCTCAAGCTAGCAGTTGCGATCGCTGCTAGTGAATCAGACTGAGAAGAGAAAATTGCCATAAACCGATACCAACAGTAAGAAAATGAGCTATAAAGGACTCGCAGGCGGCGACTGGCTGATGTCAAGCGCGATCGCCTCAGCAGCCAACTGCCCAATCTGAATGATTTGCCTGCGGCACCTGAAAACTATATCGAATTCCCTGCTTGGATAGACACCAAATGGGGTACTATAAACGGCAAAATTGAGGAGTAAGTGCTATGGGTATTCGTGTCAAGCCTCTAGTTAGCGCCGCGCTAGCAACTATCGGCACTTCTATGGTGATGGCCACTACAGCGATTGCCCAAGAAGTCGTGCCTCGCACAGAGTCAGCCTCTATTGCAGACTCTGTCAACGAAGTCGTTTTTGCCAATTCGGGCACCTATTTTCAAAACCGCACCTTCTGGCGGCAATTTTCTTATATGTTTGGCCCTGGCACCTTTGGCAATGCCGCCTATCCAGAGCGTGAAGTCGAGCGAGATGCCGAAGCCATTCATCAAATCTACACTTACCTGATGGCTGAGCAGTCTCGTAGCGATCCTTATCTGAGAACACCCGATCTGCGCAATCCTTACAACAGCTCTGTGTTGCTCTTGCCTGTTTCTCAGCAAGATAGCCGGGTTGTCGGCAGCGAGTTTATCTACGAGCGCTTACCCATCGTGCCTTAGCCTCATAGTTCATTCGTCTTTCAGGAGTCGCATCAGCTTCAGGTCATAGGCTGGTAGCTGGCTCCTGATTTTTTATGGCTTCTGAATATTAAGAACGCTCGTCTGAACTCAGGCGCTGATTCAACTGCGACTATAGCTAATATCAATTCTCGATTTTGGATTTTCGATTTTGAATTGAACAGTCTTG